>CAIXSK010000103.1 GCA_903922075.1 uncultured beta proteobacterium
CCACGGTCAATGCGCCGGCGAACTGCCGGGGTTCGCCGTTAATGGTGATATTCAACATCCCGCTATTTTAGCGGCTAACGCGGGTGCTTGGCTGCCCCACCCGCCTTCTGCAGCGGCGCTTACTTGCTGGCTTTGATGTCGGCGGCAGCGCCCAGCCCCAGCGTGTAGCCCAGCGAGACATGGTGGAAGCGGTGCACCGTCTTGTCGGCATGAATCGCCACGCCGAACGGAATGACCTGCCCTTCGGCCAGCGCCAGATCGCCTTCACCACCGCTCAGCTTGCGGGTAAAGGTGACGGTATAGACGCCGCCCTTGTTTTCACCTTCGGCCTTGACCAGTGCCTGCCCGCCCTTGTTGACGCGTTCGCCGGCGACATGACCGTCAACCTGAGTGGCACCGTTACCGCCTTCGCCGCTCTTCCACTGGAAGTAGTCGTAATAATTGCCGTCGGCCACGCTGGCGTTGGCCACATATTTTTTCTTCTTGGGGTCGGCCCCCGGCATCGAGCGGACATCGTTGTGGCAAGTCGCCCAGCAGCCGACCTGGCTGGCCTGCGCCACCTTCGGCCCGGCCAGCATGATCGCCGCCTTGACCTCGTGCATCGGCGCCTTATCCTCCTTGTCCGCCTTGGCGGCAGCATCGCTCGGCGACTTGAAGGTCAGCCGGACGTAGAGGTTTTCCTTGTCGTAAGCGGCCTGCACGCCGACCGGAAAGCTCATGGTCTTGGGCGCTCCGACCGGCTCCAGCTCCTTGCCGGCCAGTCGCTTCAGATCGAGGCTGAGCGCCCCTTTTTCCTCATGGCAGCCGGCACAGCTCTCACCCTTGTTGAGCCCGGAGCGACCGCTATGCTCGGATTTGTTCATCAGCCATTCGATCGGCGTCACACCCGGGAAAAAAACATGAATATCCCGCTTGGGAACCTTGCTCCAGTCCGGAGCGGCGTGGGCAAACTGCGTGCAGACAGCCAGTGCGGCACCGAGTACGGCGAGAGATGCTGTTGATTTGTTCATGAATTCCTCCACTTCGGGGTAGATCGGGCAATCGATATGCAATGCGGAAGCACGTCGAAAATATTACCCCTATCGCGAGTGTGGCGCTGCGCTATCTCAACAAGCCGCGCGGCTTTCTCGGGGCGCTGGTGAACAAGCGGTCATAGAGCCAGTTGGGCAGGGCACGCAGCAGCTTGGCGACGATGCCCATCGGCCACGGGATCACCGTGTAGCTGGTGCCGCGCTCGATGGCGGCGGCGAAGCGTTCGGCGGCCCGGTCGACCGGCAGCAGGAAGGGCATGTTGTAGGGATTGATCTCGGTCATCGGCGTTTCGATGTAGCCCGGCGCGATGGTCACGACCTTGATGCCATAGGGCCGCATTTCGAGGCGCAGGCTTTCCAGGTAGGCGATCGCCGCCGCCTTCGAGGCCGAATAGGCTTCCGCCCCCGGCAGGCCACGAATGCCGGCGACCGAGGCGATGCCAACCAGCCGGCTGTCGCCGCCGGCCGCCCGCATGGCCGGAATGAAAGGCGCGAAGGTCGCCGCCATGCCGAAGACGTTGATGTCCATGACCCGCCGGAAAACCGCGAGATCTTCCTCGTGCTCGGTCAGCGTGCCGGCCGAGACACCGGCGTTGGCGATCACGATATCCGGCGCGCCGAAGCGGCCGATGAAATCGACTGCCGCCGCATGCAGGGCCGGCGCATCGGTGACGTCCAGCGCGTAGCAGGCATGACCGCCGCCCAATCGCTGATTCAGCGCCACCAGCGCCTCTCCCCGGCGCGCCACCAGGCCAAGCGTGGCACCGCGAGCGGCGTAGTAAACGGCAAGCGCCTCGCCGATACCCGACGAGGCGCCCGTGATGAAGACTTTAAGCGTCAAGGAAGCTTATTTCTTGCCGCCCTTGCCCGCCTTCTCGCTGCGCGCCTGGGCAATCAGCTTGTCGGCCGTGGCCAGCGTCTCGTTGAAATCCTTGCCGCCGACCAGGAACTTGCCTTCGACCGCGATGGCAGGAACGCCCTGGATCTTGTAGGTCTGCGCCATCTGGTCGCCACGGCGGACCTTGCTCATGACGCCGAAGGAATTGAAGGTTTCGGCAAATTTCTTCGGATCGACGCCCTTCTTGACCACCCACTCGGTCAGCGCCTTTTCCTCGAACAGGTTCTGGCGCTCGCCGTGGATGGCCTTGAAGATGTCGTTTTCGAGACGATGCAGGTCGCCGGTCACTTCCAGCGTGTAATAAAGCTTGGCGATGCCCGTCCAGGCGGCGCGACCGAAGGTGATCGGCACTTTTTTGACGACCACGTCACCCTGCTGCTTGGCGACCCAGGCATGGAGCACCGGGTTGAATTCGGCGCAATGCGGGCAGCCGTAGCTGAAGAATTCGAGCACTTCGATCTTGGCGGCATCCTCGGTCGGCTGCGGCGGCGTGATCGGCGTGTAGGCCTGGGCAAAAGCCGGCAATGCTACGGTCAGCGCCGAAAAAAGGGCAAAAACACCGGTGACGAAACTGCGACGGGCAAACTTCATTCGCGACTCCTATTTGGCGAGCTGGGCTTCGATGCCGGACTTGGCAAGTTCGGCCCGCACTTTGTTCAATTCATCGATCTTCGTGTAGGGACCGACACGAACCCGGTAGAAGGTCTTGTCCTGGATCATCACCTGCTGGACGACCGCCTCCAATCCCATAAACGCAAGCTTGGCCTTTTGGTTGTCAGCATCCTGCGCAGTGCTGAACGAACCGGCCTGCAGGAAGAGCGGCGTCTTTGATTCCTTGGACTCCTTCGGCTCTTCCTTCTTCTCTTCTTTCTTCGGCTCTTCCTTCCTAGCGTCCGGCTTCGGCGCCTTGTCCGGCACCGCGTCGGCCTTGCCGGGCAGGATGTCGTAGAACTGGAAGCGCTTTTCGGGAATCGGGTCGCCCGGCTTGCCGGGCAGGGCCAGCGGCTGGCCGTTGGCGGCCTGGCCGTCGGTCTTGGCCGGTGGCTGCGCCCGGTCGACGAAGGGTAGCGGCGACTTGTTGAGGTAGAAAACGACACCGGCAGCAATCGCGACACCGATTACCAAGCCGATGAACATGCCGACCAGCGTGCCGCCGGCTGCTTTTTTCTTCGCCGGCTGGCGCTTGCGGGGTTTCATATCGCGACTCATGGCGTTTCCTTACATGGATTCCGGACAGCCGACGCCGAGGATGGCCATGCCGTTGCGGATGGTCTGGCGAACCGCGGCAGCCAGCGCGACGCGGGCATCGCGCAGGGCGGCATCGTCGACCAGCATGCGCTCGGCGTTGTACCAGCCGTGGAACTCGCCGGCCAGGTCCTTGAGGTAGAAGGCGATCAGGTGCGGCGCCAGGTCGCGCGCCGCCGTCTCGATCACTTCGCGGAAATGGGCCAGCTGGTTGGCGATGGCCAGTTCGCGCGGATTGCTGAGCAGCGCCAGGTCGGCCACGGCCAGCGCGGCGGCATCGCCCGTCCACTGGTTGATCACCGAGCAGACACGGGCATGGGCGTACTGGATGTAATAGACCGGATTCTCGTTGGTCTGGCTCTTGGCCAGATCGAGGTCGAAATCGAGGTGCTGGTCGGACTTGCGCAGCGCGTAGAAGAAGCGGCAGGCGTCGTTGCCGACTTCCTGGCGCAGTTCGCGCAACGTCACGAACTCGCCGGAACGCGTGGACATCGAGGCCTTCTGGC
>CAIXSK010000104.1 GCA_903922075.1 uncultured beta proteobacterium
CCGGCCGACCGTAGCATTTGCGTGCCGGCCGGAAAAAACCAGTGCAATCCACGCCAGGGAGAAAACAATATGCTCGACGCCAACATCAAGGCCCAGTTAGCGGCCTACCTCGAAAAACTTCAGCGCCCGATCGAAATCGTCGCCACCCTGGACGGTAGCGCCAAGGGCGAAGAAATGCGCATGCTGCTGACCGACATTGCCGCGCTCTCCGACCAGGTCGGCCTGCGCACCGACGGCCAGGCCGGCCGCTGCCCCTCCTTCGCCATCGGCCTGCCCGGCGAAGCGCCGCGCATCCATTTCGCCGGCCTGCCGATGGGCCACGAATTCACCTCGCTCGTGCTGGCCCTGCTGCAAACCGGCGGCCATCCGCCCAAGGTCGAACCGGCGGTGATCGAGCAGATCAAGGCCCTGCCCGGCAAGTTCGACTTCGAGACCTACATCTCGCTGTCCTGCCACAACTGCCCGGATGTCGTGCAGGCGCTGAACCTGATGGCCGTGCTCAACCCCAATATCACCAGCACGATGATCGACGGCGCGCTTTTCCAGGATGAAGTCAATGCCCGCCAGATCATGGCCGTGCCGACCACCTGGCTGAATGGCGCCGAATTCGGCGCCGGCCGGATGCTGATCGAGGAAATCCTCGCCAAGGTCGATACCGGCGCTGCTGCCCGTGCCGCCGAAGCCATCGGCCAGAAGGCCGCCTTCGACGTCCTCGTCGTCGGCGGCGGCCCAGCCGGCGCTGCAGCCGCCATCTACGCCGCCCGCAAGGGCATCCGCACTGGCATCGTCGCCGAGCGCTTCGGCGGCCAGGTGATGGATACGCTGGGCATCGAGAACTTCATCTCGGTCAGCCACACTGAAGGCCCCAAGCTGGTCGCCGCGCTGGAACAGCACGTCAAGGACTACGCCGTCGACGTGATGAACCTGCAGCGCGCCGCCAGGCTGATTCCCGGCGAGCTGATCGAGGTGCAACTGGAGAACGGCGCCACCTTGAAAAGCAAGTCGGTCATTCTCGCCACCGGCGCCCGCTGGCGCGAGATGAACGTGCCCGGCGAGCAGGAATACAAGGCCAAGGGCGTCTGCTTCTGCCCGCATTGCGACGGCCCGCTGTTCAAGGGCAAGCGGGTCGCGGTGATCGGCGGCGGCAACTCCGGCGTCGAAGCGGCCATCGACCTGGCCGGTATCGTCGCCCACGTCACGCTGCTCGAATTCGCCGACACGCTGCGCGCCGACGCCGTGCTGCAGAACAAGCTGAACAGTCTGCCGAATGTCACCGTGATCAAGTCGGCGCAGACCACCGAAGTGACCGGCGACGGCCAGAAGGTGAACGGCCTGAACTACAAGGACCGGCTGAGCGACGAGATCAAACACGTCGAACTCGAAGGCATATTCGTGCAGATCGGCCTGTTGCCCAACACCGACTGGCTGAAAGGCACGGTCGATCTGTCGAAATTCGGCGAAATCGAAATCGACGCCAAGGGCCAGACCTCGCTGCCCGGCGTGTTCGCGGCCGGCGACTGCACCACCGTACCCTACAAGCAGATCGTCATCGCCATGGGGGCCGGTGCCACCGCTTCGCTGAGCGCCTTCGATCACCTGATCCGGAATTAACGGCCGAGGCCGGCCGCCCAGGCTTCCGAAGCCGGGCGGACGATCTCGATCCACGGCCCGGGATAGACGCCGATGCCGACAATCAAGACGATGATCGCGACCATGACCGCCCATTCCCGCGGTCGCAGGTCGCTGGCCTGGGCGACGGTCTCCCGCTCGACCGGCCCGAAGAAGGCCTGGCGATACAAGGCCAGGAAGCTGCCGGCGGCGATGGCCAAGCCGAACAATGCCGCCATGCCGGCGCCGGTATGGCTGTGCAGGGCGGCGATGATGAGCAGGAATTCGCCGGGAAAGCTGCTGGTACCGGGCATGCCGACGCCAGCCAAACCACAGATCAGGAAGCCGGTGGCGAGCATCGGCATCGTTCTGGCCGCGCCGCCCAGCGCGTGGATATCGGTCGAACCGGTGCGCTGACGGAGGAATTCGAGCAGCACGAACGCCCCGCCGGTCGCCACCGAGAAGCTGAGCAGCAGCGACACCGCCCCCTGCGCGCCCTGCGCCGTATAGGAAGCCAGCCCGAGCACGGCCAGCCCGACGTGACAGATGCTGGCATAGGCCAGCGCAACGCGCAGATTACTCTGGGCCAGCATGCCGACCGCGCCGTAGAGGATGGCCACCGTACCCAGGCCGGCCAGCAGCCAGTGCAGGTCGAGCGCGGCCTGCGGCGCGAGCGGCACGGCGAAGCGGATCAGGCCGAAGGCGCCGAGCTTGAGGCCGACCAGCAGCGCCGTCAGCGAACCGGGCGCGGCCAGCGAGAACTGCGGCAGCCAGGTATGCAGCGGCACCAGCGGCACCTTGACGCCGAAACCGAGCAGGCAGAGCAGGAAAACCGCCGTCTGCGTCGACCGCGACAGCGGCGCGGCGAGCAGGGCGATCAGGTCGAAGGTCGGCACCGGCTGGCTGGCGGCCAGGATGACGATGGCCAGCAGCAGCGGAATGCCGCCGGCCAGCATGATCAGGAAATAACGCGTCGCCGCCGGCCCGCCGCCAGCGGTGACGCCCCAACGGCCGAGCAGGAAGTAGATCGGGACCAGCGTCAGCTCCCAGAAGACGAAGAACAGCGCCGTATCCAGCGCGCAGAAGATGCCCAGCGTCGCCGTCTGGAGCAGCAGCAACAGGCTGTAATAAAGCCGCGGCGCATCGCGCACCGCGTTCCAGCCGGCGACCAGCGAGCCGAGGAAGAGCAGCGCCGTGGCCGGCAGGAAAAGCACCGACAGGCCATCGACGCCGACCAGATAGTGGACGTTCAGGCTGGCGATCCACACCACCCGCTCGACCAGCTGGAAGCGTTCTCCGGACGGATCGTAGGCCAGCAGCGTGGCGGTGGACCACAGCAGCGCCGCCAGCATGGCCAGCGCCGCGACATGCCGGGCGGCCCGCGCCGGCAACAGCCAGAGCAGCGCTGCGCCGGCCAGCGGCAGAAAGATCAGCGTCGACAGCAGCGGCGGAGTCATCGCACGAACCTCGCCGCGGCTGCCTGGCTGGCCGTTTCAGTCAAATACAGCCAGGGTTCGGTGAAAAAGCCGATGGCCAGCAAGGCGGCCAGCGCAATGCCGCAGACGACGTATTCCATCGGCAGCGTCTTGTCCACGTCGTGGCCGCCCTCCCTGGCCTGCGACAGGAAGGCCCGCTGAAAGGCCCAGAGCAGGAAGCCGGCCGCCGCCACGTTACCAAGCGCCGTGGCCACCGTCGGCAGCGCGCCGAACTTGTCGATCGACGCCTCGAGAATCAGGTGGGCGGCGTCGAAGCCCGGCGTGCCGGGCATGCCGACGATGGCCAGGCCAAAGGTCAGGAAGGCGATGGCGAGGAAGGGAATGCGCTCGAACAGGCCGGAGAGTTCGTGCAGCTCGGTCGTCCCGGTGCGGCGGAAGACGAAACCGACGATGAACCACATGCCGGTCACCGCCAGCCCGAAGTTGGCAGCCAGCAGCATGGCGCCCTGGATGCCCGATTCGTGCAGACTGAACAGGCCGATGACCAGCAGGCTGGTGTGACTGACCACGGCGAAGGCGAGCAGCCGGCGCAGGTTGCTTTGCTGGAAGGCGAGCGCGGCGGTGAAGAACACCCCGGCCATCGCGAAACCGACGACGTAGGGCTGCCAGGTCTGCACCGCCCCCGGCGTCAGCGGCAACACGAAGCGCAGCATGCCGTAGATGCCGACCTTGACGCCGACCATCAGCGCCGGCGCAACGGCGATCAGGCCGTGCTGCGCCATGTTGGGCAGCCAGCCGTGCAGCGGGAAGAGCGGCGTGCGCACGGCCAGGCCGTAGAACAGCAGATAGAAAGCGGCCGTCTGAAATTTGCCGACCGGAATGACGCCGGTCAGGTCGAACAGATCGAAACTCCAGCGCCCGCCGGTCGCCTCGGCATGGCCCCAGCCGAGCACCAGGCAGCCGGCCGCGAACAGTGCCCAGCCGAAGGCCTGATACTGGACGAAGCGGGCCAGCGCCTGGATCTCGGCGCGCGACGAAGCCCAGCGGCGGAGCAGATAGACGACGGCCCACAATTCGAGTGCCGAAAAGGCGGCGAACCACGCCACATTGACCGTGACCAGCATCCCGACCAGCCCGGCCTCGGCCAGCAGCAACACTGCAAACAGCCGGCCCGGCGAGATCATGCCGCGACTCATGCCGTACAGCGTCATCAGGAAGGTGAGCAGCGCCGTCGACAACACGAAGATCAGGCTGATGCCATCGACCGCGACATGGTAGGCCAGCGGCGCGAAGCGCTCGGCCAGTTGCAGCGATGGCGACAGCGGGTTGATCCGGCCGACGACGACAATGGCCAGCCCCAGTTCGGCCAGCGCGAAGATCTTGCCAAGCAGCACGGCGGCCGTGCGTTCCTGCAGGGCAAAAACCGCCGCCGCGCCGAGCAGCGGCAACAGTTGCAGCAGCAGGAGCAGCGGCAGGCCGGCCTGCTCGTTCCAGAAGATTTCGCTCAGCCCGTTCATCAGAGGATCACCACGAAAGTCGCCATCACCGCCATCATCAGATAGCGCGGCTGTTCGAGCAGGGTTTCCAGGGTTCGCAGGTAGGCGCCGGCCCGATGCATCAGCTTCTCGGCGGTACCGCCCTTGCCGCGCAGCAGCAGGCGGTACTCGATATGCTGCAGGGTATCCGAGGCCGAGGCCAGCAGCCGGCCGGGCAGGCCGTCGGCGACGACCAGCGGGCGCTCGTGATGGACCGGCTTGCCCTGCCCCGGCTGGCCAATGGCGTGGTCGATGAAATGCTCTTCCAGCGCCCGCAGGTCGCGGGAAAAGGCGGCGGTCGGCTCGACGAGCAGCGTCTGCGACAGCTTGTCGAGCCAGAAACGCTGCACGGCGACGGTGTACAGCAACTGGTTGTTGCGCAGCCAGGCCGGCGGCGGCGCCGGGCGTTGGCGGGTGATGACCAGCCAGGACGGCGCAAGCAGGAACTGCCAGACCCGCCAGCCGGCATGCAGGCAAAGATGGACCAGGGCCAGCGTCGTCCAGCCGAGCCCGATGGCGACGAACATCAGCGAAACCTGGAACAGCGTGGCGAAGATCAGCGCCGACTTGACGTCGGTCTGGACCAGGCCGCACAGCCAGGCGTAGATCGCGGTCAGCGCGCCGATGATGACCAGGCCGAACATCACGTCGGGAACCTGGACGAGCAGCGGTTCGAGACGCAGCATCAGGTAGACGCCGGCATGCACCATCACCGCGCCGTAGAAGATCGCCGACGACGGCGTCGGCCCTTCCAGCGCCCGGCTGATCCAGGCCGAGAACGGCAGCTGCGCCGACTTGGCCAGCGCCGCGATGACGAAGCCGATGACCAGCAGCCGGTCGTTGGCCACGCTGAGCTGCGACGCCCCGGCCAGCGCCGTCCATTCGAAACTGCCGAGCCAGGCGGCGGCCAGCCCGAGACCGAGCAGGAAGCCGGCGTCGCCGCCGCGGTTGGTGACGAAGGCGAACAGCGCGTTGCCGGTCGCCACCGGACGCTGCAAGGCGTAGCCGATGAGCAGGAAGGACGAAATGCCGCACATTTCCCAGCCGACGAAGGCGAGCAGGCCGTTGCCGGCGAGCAGCACGAGCTGGATGCCGGCCAGGAAGAAGGTGAGGCCGATGAAGAAGCGGTGAAAGCCGGCTTCGCGGTGCAGGTAGTTGGCCGAGAAGCGGACGACCAGCCAGCCGATCAGCGCGGTCAGCGTGGCCAGCGTCAGCGACAGCCGGTCGAGCATGAAGGAGAAGGTGCCGGCCCAGTTGCCCGAACCGAACCAGTGGCCGAGGACGCGATGCCCCGGGGCGCCCTGGCTCAGTGCCAGGCCGTCGATGGCGAGCAGCAGCAACAGGCCGCCGAAGGCAGCCAGCGACGACAGGCGGGCGGTCAACGGCTCGGCGGCATCGCCGTTGGCCCGGCCGAGCAGCACGCGGGCGCCGTTGATGACGACGGCGAGCAGCGGCAGACCGGGCACCAGCCAGACCCAGTCGGGCAGATGGATCAGCAGCGCCATCATCGGACGCCCCCGAGAATGATCGCCGGGGCCAGTGCGTCCGATTCGCCGGCGAACCAGTCGGCCGAGCGCGCCACCTGCGGCAGCACGGCCGGGCCGGACCACGGCAACCAGCCGCGGCGCGGGCAATAGAGGTGCAATGCTACGGTGAGGGGGTTTTTCGAGGCCAAAACGATCCACTCGTTGCCGATCAATTCCTGCAGCGCCGGCTGGCGCTCAACGACGGCGCTGAGCATTTCCGGCGTCTGCTCGACAACGACCAAGAGACGCATCGGCTCGTGGATCTCGACCATCTGCCAGGGCAGGCCGGTGCGCAGGTCGGAATCGGCGCCTTCCATGACGCCGAACAGGCCGGTGATGTTGTGGGTGATTTTCGAGCCACAGCCGAAACGCTCGTTGTCGACGGTGGAAAAATAATATTCGAGGGCGATGCCGGCGCCGACCGGGCCGGCGGCGAGCAGAATGCCTTCGACGATGGCGCCGTCGGCGTCGGTCGTCGGATCGTAGGAAATCAGGAACACCCGGCGGTCGAGAAAGAGACCGCGACTCATCGCCCGGCGGCCAATGAAGGCGGCCGCGTTGGCCGCATGGCCGAGTTCCGGCCGCGCCTGGGAAATGTCGTTGGCCCGGCCAATCATGTGCTGGCGGGCCTTCCAGGGCGTCGGGTGGAGCGGCGCCGAGGCCAGGCGCCGGCAGCGTTCGGCAGCATGCGCCCGGCAGGCTTCATTCACTTGCCGGAGCAGCGCGTCGAGCGCCGGCTGGAACGCTTCCGGCACCGAGTCGAGGTCGTACCATTCGATGCCCTCGTCGCCGGTATTGTGCTCGGCGGCGACGAACCACGTGCGGTCGGGAATGTTCAGGCCACGCGCCGCCAGCCCGGCGCGCACCGCCGGCCGGTTGGCCATCGCCGCGCAGACCCGGGCGTTCGGCCCGCCGTGCTTGCCGGAGCAGGCGCCGCAATCGTAGGCCGAGAGATGCGGGTTGTTGCGGCTGTTGGAGCCGTGGCCGAGGATCAGGACCAGCGGCGCGAAACCGTCGGTCAGGCCGATCATGCGCAGGAAGGTTTCGACGCGGTCGACCTGTTCGCTGTCGGCCAGGCCGGCTTGCGGCTGTTCCGGCGTTGCCGCCACGGCCTGCTCGGCGCTCAGGGCCAGCCGGGTGGCCAGCCGGCCGTCGTTCCATTCGCGCCAGCGGCGCGCCGATTCGCCGGCCCAGCGCGGCGCCAGCGTCAGCGCGGCCAACCCGGCCAGGGCCGGCACGGCGCCGAGCGCGGTCAGCAGCGGCCCGGTCACCAGGTGGCGGCGGGTCGCCTGGTAGAAGCGCTCGCGCCAGCCGAGACGGCGTTCGCGCCGGGCCTGATGGGCGGCCAGTTTTTCCTCGTCGCCTTCGGCCGCCACTTCGCGGACGAGATGGGTCGGCCGGACGACGACCGGGCAGAGCGCCGTCGGCACCGCGTCGTCCACGCCCTGCCAGAGCATCGGCACGCCGAAGAAGCCGGCGGCGCCGTAGGTGGCGATGTCCGGCGCGATTTCCTCAAGATGGCGGCGGGTGCCTTCCTCGCGGTCGTCCATGCACATCACGACCTGGGCCGACGGGGTGGCCGGCGCCGCTTGCCGGGGGTGGTTGGCGCTCAGCGCGGCGAACAACTGCTCGCGGTAGTGGCGCTCGTAGGCGAGCAGCCAGATCTGGCTGCGCTGCAGCTGGGTCAGGCTGGTCGCCGCGGCGTGCAGGGCGGCGATCTCGGTAGCGCTCAGGGCGGCCTGTTCGGCCCCGCTCAGCCCGAGCTGGCGGCTCAGCCGGCCCAGTTGCCAGGCGACGCCGTCGTGCTGCGTCCCGGCCAGCGCCGGCGCCAAGACCTCGGCCAGATGCCGCCAGGCCTCGGCGTCGACATGGCCGTTGCGGGCCAGCTCGACCAGATGCGCGGCACGTCCCTGCAAGTCCTCGGGCAGGCCGGGTTGATGCAGTGCGTCGCGGACCAGGAATTCCTCGGGCCGCGCCGCGAAATGGGCGGGCAGATCGGCCAGCGTCATCGGCGCTCCGCTCAGCCGGCGCAGCAAGTCATCGGTGAGCAGGCGTTCGAGCAGCACGCGCACGGTCAGGTAGTCGAGCATGGCGACCGGGGTGCCGTCGCCGCGCCCGGGATTCTGCTCGCGCCACAGCATCATGCCGGACCAGCCGGGCAGTTCCAGGCTCAGGCGTTCGAGGTAGCCGCCCCACAGGTTTTCGTCCGGCAGCAGCCGGGGCAGCTCTTCGAGCAGCACGTCGAGCGGGCTGTCGGGCAGGTGCAGGACTTCGTCGCGGACATTGGGCAGTTCGTCCATTTCCCAGGCCAGGTCGAAGCCGGCACTGGCCCGCCAGGCGGCGAAGAAGCCGCGCTCGCGGGCGGGGTTGCGCCAGGCAGCGACGCCGAGGTCGAGGTGGGCGGCGAGGTGGCGCTGCAGGATGCTGCGCACGCGTTCGAGAATATCCTCGCCGGTCAGGTGTTCGAGCAGGGCGCGCCAGGTCCAGGTCTTGCCGACCCGGCCGCAGAGTTCACTCCAGCGGGCCAGCGCGGTCTCCCGCCAGGCTTGGCCGCCAAATGCTACGGTCGGCGGCAAAAAATGGCCAAAATCGAAATTCTCGGCCGCCGCGCCCTCCTGCTTCAACCAGGCCAGCCGGCAGTTGGCCGGGACGTCCATGCCGGCCAGCAGGCTGGCGAGCAGGATGTCGCGCCGGCTCTGCGCACGCACCAGCGGCGCGTCGAGATCGGCCACGCCGTAGTCGGCGAGCGCGGCGTCGAGGTCGTCGCGGGAAATCCGGCCGCTGGCCAGGCAGGCGCGGAACTTTGCCTCCGGCCAGTAAGTCTTCGCCCCGGTCAGCGCACTGGCTGCCGCCAGCGCCTCGGCAAAGGGCAGATGCTGGAAGCCATGCAGCGTGTTGTGGTGGACGAAATCGCGAATCGGCGCCTGCGCCGGCAGCACGTGGGCCAGATGCTCGACCCGGTGAGCGAGCCGTTCGCGGATGGGCAGATCGTGCTCGTCGCTCATTTCACCCCCCGAACCAGCGGGCGACCTGGCCGACGCTGTCGGCGACCAGGTCGAGCAGCGGGGCCGGCCAGACGCCGAGGGCGACGATGCAGGCGGCGAGCAGGCCGGCGGCGATCGTCTCGGTCCGCGTCATGTCGGCAATCTCCATCGCCTCGCCGGGCAGGCACAGGCGGCCGACGACGCGCAGGCCATAGGCGGCGCCGACCAGCATGGCCAGCCCGAGCAGCAGCACCCAGGCGCCCCAGCGCGAGTAGGCCGCGACCAGCACGTGCAGTTCGGCGATGAAGCCGGCGCTGCCCGGCAGGCCGACCGCGGCCAGCAGCCCGAAGGCGACGAAGAAGGCGAAGCGCGGCGCCCGGCCGAGCAGCGAACGGTAGTCGGCCAGATCGCGACTGTGCGTGCGCTGGTAGAGCAGGCCGACGACCAGGAAGAGCAGGCCGGCGGTCAGGCCGTGTGCCACCATCTGCAGCACCGCCCCGGTCAGACCGGTAACGTCGAGCGTCGCAATGCCGAGCAGCACGATGCCCATGTGCGAGATCGACGAATAGGCGACCATCGCCTTCAGATCCTGCTGGCGCCAGGCCAGGATGCCGCCGTAGAGCAGGCTGGCGAAGGCGAGGATGGCCAGCCAGTCCTGCGTCGCCAGCAAGGCGGCGGGCAAGGTTTCGGCGGCGCGGATCAGGCCGTAGGCGCCCATCTTCAGCAGCACGCCGGAGAGCAGGATGGACACCGGGCTGGGCGCCTCGACGTGGGCCAGCGGCAGCCAGCCGTGCAGCGGGAAGACCGGCATCTTGACGCCGAAACCGATGAAGAAACCGGCGAAGATCAGCAGCTGGGTCTGCAGCGGCAGGCCGCGCCCGCCCTCGGCCATGTCGGCCATCGCGAAGCTGTGGCCGGGCGCCGCGTCATAGAGAAAAAGCAGGGCGACCAGCATGAACACCGAACCGCCCAGCGTATACAGAAAGAAATTGAGCGCCGCCCGCTGCCGGTTCGGCCCGCCCAACCGGTCGATCATGAAAAACAGCGGCAACAGCGTCGCTTCCCAGAAGACATAAAACAGCGACCAGTCACGCGCCGTGAACACGCCGAACATCGCCGATTCGAGCAGCAGCACGAGCAGGAAATACAGCCTGGCCCCCGCTTCCATGCGCCGTGAGACGAGTACGGCGACCAGCGAGAGCAGCGCGGTCAGCAGCACCATGGCCAGCGAAACGCCATCGACGCCGAGGGCGAAATAGGAACCGAGGCGGACATTCCAGGCCCGGCTCTCAGCCATCTGCACGGCCGGCCCGGCCGGATCGAACTGCCCGGCCAGCCACAGGGCATAGCCCAGCGCGGCGACGGTGAAGGTCATCGCCACCTGCCATAGCGGCAAGGCGCGGCGCGCCGGCAGCAGCGCCAGCACGACAGCCCCCGCCACCGGCAGAAAAACCAGCACCTTCAGCACGTTCCAGCCCCTCCGCCAGCCCGCTCGGCTTTCATTATTTTGATGTCGTAATTATGCCAGCGCCCGGCGCCGGGAACACACGCCCGAGCGCCCATATTTCAAGACATCAATGCGGTTTGACACGCCCTGTCCGCTTGGTTAAATTGGACGTTTCCCCCCAACCTTGAAACAAATCACGATAAGGAGTTCCCCATGGCCGTTCTCGTTGGCAAGCAAGCCCCCGATGTCACCGCCACCGACGTATATGGCAACAACGACATCAAGGAACTGAAGCTGTCCCAATTCAAGGGCAAGCCTGTCGTCCTGTTCTTTTACCCGCTCGACTTCACCTTCGTCTGCCCGTCCGAACTGATCGCCTTCGACCATCGCCTGTGCGAATTCGAGCAGCGCGGCGTCGAAGTGATCGGCGTTTCGATCGACTCGCAATTCACCCACCTGGCCTGGAAGAACACCGCGGTCAAGGAAGGCGGCATCGGTCAGGTCGCCTACCCGCTGGTCGCCGACGTCAAGCATGAAATCTGCCGCGCCTACGACGTCGAACTCGAAGCCGCCGGCGTCGCCCTGCGCGGTTCCTTCCTGATCGACAAGAACGGCGTGGTCATGCACCAGGTCGTCAACATGCTGCCGCTCGGCCGCAACATCGACGAAATGCTGCGCATGGTCGACGCCCTGCAATTCTTCGAGGAACACGGCGAAGTCTGCCCGGCCGGCTGGAACAAGGGCAAGCCCGGCATGGTCGCCTCGACCGAAGGCGTCGCCGCCTACCTGGCCAAGAACGCCAAGAAGCTGTAAGCAAGCGCCTCGCGAGGCGCCAGGAAGCGACAGAAACCCGACTGAAAACAGTCGGGTTTTTTTATATTGTGATGTAGCGGGATTACAGGATAGAATTTGCTGAATTTGTAATTTCACCTGAGAAGACAAGACATGGCGGACACCGAATATCTCAGCACCCGGCAAGCGGCCCTGCGACTGGGCGTTTCCCTCGGCACCGTGCAGAACATGGTGGAAAACGGGGTACTCGAAGCCTGGAAAACCGCCGGCGGCCACCGCCGCATTCCGGTCGCCTCGGTCGAAACCCTGCTTGCCCGGCGCCGCAACCTGACGCCCAGCGCCCAGGAGGCCGGCGGCCAGCTCGACATCCTGATCGCCGAAGACGACCAGACCCTGCAAATGCTCTACCAGATGACCTTCGACAGCTGGAATCTGCCGCTCAAGCTGCGCATTGTCGCCAACGGCTTCGACGGCCTGCTGCAAGTCGGCCAGCGCGTCCCCGACATCCTGATCGCCGACCTGATGATGCCGGGCATGGATGGCTTCGAGATGATCCGCCGCCTGCGCGCCAATCCGGACCTGGCCCGGATGGACATCATCGTGGTCAGCGCCATCGACCGCGAGGAAGTGCTCAAGCGCGGCCTGCCGTCGGACATCACGCTATTCGGCAAGCCCATCCCCTTCCACGAGATCAAGGGCTTCCTGCTCGGCCGTCTGGCCGCCCGCCAGCGCATCACCGCCTGAGGCCGGAAAACCGGTTGCACAGCAGGCAGGTTTGACCAGGCCCGACCCTATCCCGGCGGGCCACATATAAGAAACAGATCAGGAGACAAAGATGGGATTTTTCGGAAACAGCTCGGCTTACGACAAGATCGACCGTGACGTTACGGCCATTGCCGACGGTGCCGCCGATCTATCGCACTCGGTCGGCGCCCCCGGCAACAACACGGCC
>CAIXSK010000105.1 GCA_903922075.1 uncultured beta proteobacterium
GCCCACCCGCAATCACCGCGACGTGCAATTCGAGGAAGCTGGCAAGATCTCGGCCGAAGCCATGCACGAAAAGCGTCCGACCGACGGCAAGGCCCACCTGATCACCAACGCCGCCTGCTTCGGTTGCACCATCGCCTGTGGTCGCATCTCCCAGGTCGACAAGGGTCACTTCACGGTCCAGAACAAGCCGGAATACTGGGGCGCCTCGGGCGGCCTCGAATACGAAAGCGCCTGGTCGCTGGGCGCCTCGAACGGCGTCGGCGATCTGGAAGCCCTGCAGTACGCCAACATGCTGTGCAACGAAGACGGCTTCGACCCGATCACCTTCGGCGCCACCGTCTCGGCCGTCATGGAACTGTACGAACTGGGCATCCTGACCAAGGAACAGATCGGTATCGAAGCGCCGTTCGGCTCGGCCAAGGCACTGGCCTACCTGGCTGAAATCACCGCCCAGGGCATCGGTTTCGGCAAGGAAGTCGGCCTCGGTTCGAAGCGCCTGACTGCCAAGTACGGCCGTCCCGATCTGTCGATGAGCGTCAAGGGCCTGGAATTCCCGGCTTACGACGGTCGCGGCATCCAGGGCATCGGTCTCAACTATGCCACCTCCAACCGTGGCGCCTGCCACGTCCGCGGCTACACCGTGGCGTCTGAAGTGCTCGGCATCCCGGTCAAGACCGATCCGCTGGCCACCGAAGGCAAGCCGGGCCTGGTCAAGGCCTTCCAGGACGCCACGACGATTTTCGACTCGGCCGGTGTCTGCCTGTTCACCTCCTTCGCCTGGTCGGTTGCCGACGTGCAGCCGCAGGTCCAGGCTGCCTGCGAAGGCGACTGGTCGATGGAAAAGATGGCCGTCGTCGGCGAGCGCATCTGGAACATGGAACGCCAGTTCAACCTGGCCGCCGGTTTCACCGCCAAGGATGACAACCTGCCGCCGCGCCTGACCACCGAACCGGCCAAGACCGGTCCGGCCAAGGGCAAGGTCAACGAGTTGGCCAAGATGTTGCCGGAGTACTACGAAGTTCGCGGCTGGACCGCGGAAGGCGTACCGACGGCCGAAACCCTGGCCCGACTCGGCCTGTAATCGACCCCAGCGCCTGCTCCGAAGGCACTTTGCGGCAATGAAAGTGTCAACGGAACAGGCGGAATCGGCGCCCGCCTCCTGGCGGGCGTCTGCGTCTTGGAGTTCAGCGAGGATTAATCGATGAAATATCTCATTCTTGGCAATGGCCCGGCGGGCGTCGTCGCCGCCGAAACACTGCGCCGCAATGACCCGGTCGGCGAAATCGTCATGGTCGGCAGCGAAGGCCTGCCCCCCTATTCGCGGATGGCCATCCCCTACTTCCTCGAAGGCAACATCGGGGAACCCGGCATGTATCTGCGCAAGTCGGCCGACCACTTCGCCCAACTGCGCATTACCGAGCGCAACGGCCGCGCTGTCGGCCTCGATACCGCCGCCCGCCAGGTGCGCTACGCCGACGGCACGACCGAAAGCTACGACAAGCTGCTGATCGCCACCGGCTCGCGCCCGGTCAACCCGCCGATCCCCGGTCTCGACCGGCCGCAGGTCCAGAACTGCTGGACGATGACCGACGCCCGCGCCATCGCCGAGCTGACCAAGCCCGGCAGCCGCGTGCTGCAACTGGGGGCCGGTTTCATCGGCTGCATCATCATGGAAGCCCTGGCCGCTCGCGGCGTCGACCTGACCATCGTCGAAATGGGCGACCGCATGGTGCCGCGCATGATGACCGAAAAGGCCGGCGGCATGATCAAGAAGTGGGTCGAAGAAAAGGGCATCCGCGTCCGCACCTCGGCCGGCGTCAAGAGTATCGACGACGGCGGGGCCGATGCGCCGCTGGCGGTCACCCTGTCTACCGGTGAAGTGCTGCCCTGCGACGTCGTCATCGTCGCCGCCGGCGTCGCCCCCAACCTCGATTTCCTGGCCGGCACCCCGATCGCGATGGGCCGCGGCATCCGCGTCGACAACGGCATGCGCACCTCGGTCGAGGGCGTTTATGCCGCCGGCGACGTCGCCGAAGGCTGCGATTTCTTCACCGGCGAACCGCTGGTCTCCGCCATCCAGCCGAACGCCGCCGACCAGGCACGGGTCGCCGCCGTCAACATGGCCGGTGGCGATGCGCTGCTGCCCGGTGTGTTGCCGGTCAACGTGCTGGCCACCCTCGGCCTGATCTCGACCTCCTTTGGCCAGTGGTGGGGCATGGAAGGCGGCGACAACGTCGAACACGTCGATACCGAGCGTTCGCGCTATGTCAGCCTGCAGTTCAAGGACGATGTGCTGGTCGGCGCCACCTCGGTCGGCATGACCCAGCATGTCGGCGTACTGCGCGGCCTGATCCAGACCCGGACGCCGCTCGGTCGCTGGAAGGATTTCCTGATGGAAAACCCGACCCGCTTCCCGGAGGCCTACCTGGGCTGCCAGCAAAGCGCCAGCGCGCATCTCGCCTGATCTGGAGAAAGCAATGCGCATCACCATCAAGCTCTACGCCACCCTGACCGATTACCTGCCGGGTCATGCCGTCGGTAACAAGGTGGACGTCGACTTGCCGGAGGGATGCACCGTGGAGGGGGCACTCGCCCCCTTCGGGTTGCCCCCGAAGCTGACCCATCTGGTCCTGGTGGATGGCAGCTTCATTGCCCCGGAAGACCGCAACGTCCGGCCGATGAAAGACGGCGAAGTCCTCGCCGTCTGGCCGCCGATCGCCGGCGGCTGAGGGCTCTCCTTGGCCTTTCCGTGGAGCGATCAACGCCAGCGGACCATGACGTCCACCCCGGAAGAGTTCGTCGGCAGCCTGGCGGCAGCCTTTCCGGATGCGGTGGAATTCGCGTCAAATTGTCTGATCGTCACTCACGGCATGGCGCGAGTGCGTTTCGACTATCAGGTTGCGCCATCCTGGCGAATCGGCAGTCTTCAATTGCCCAGCCTGCTGGTCGACATCACCGTTCTGGACGGCGATCCGGATGCCGTCGAAGCCTTGATCGACCGCATGGACAGGGCAACGCAACGGGGCGGCGGCTGACGTCCCGACGGATTTTTGGGGTCGATCAAAGCCCCCATTTTGACCGGCTGCTAGGATGTCGCGATGGATCAATCTACTCTCCCCATGAAGCAACTTCGTAACCGTTTGCCGAGCCTGCTTGAAGCCCTCGAAGCGGGTTTGGTCGAGCGTCGGCGGATCGTCCGCCTCTGCCTGCTGGCCGCCCTGGCCGGCGAACACAGCCTGCTGATCGGCCCGCCGGGCACCGCGAAAAGCGAACTGGCCCGCCGCCTGCACGCGGTGTTTCGCAATGCCCATTACTTCGAACGCCTGTTGACCCGCTTCTCGGTACCCGAAGAGCTGTTCGGCCCGCTGTCGATCAAGGCCCTTGAAGAAGACCGCTACGAGCGTCACACCGCCGGTTTCCTGCCCGATGCCTCGGTCGCCTTCATCGACGAGGTGTTCAAGGCCAACAGCGCCATTCTCAACGCCCTGCTGACCCTGCTCAACGAACGCGAATTCGACAATGGTTCCGGCCGCCAGCGCTGCCCGCTGATCACCGCCATCGGCGCCACCAACGAGGTGCCGGAAGACGAAGTGGCGGAAGCCTTTTTCGACCGCTTCCTGGTTCGCGTACCGGTGGAACCCGTTTCCGCCGCCGCCTTCGACAGCCTGCTCGACCTCGACGGCAACGCCGCGTGGACACCGCCCGCTGAGGGCATCAGTCTCGACGCCGCTGATATCGCAACGCTGGTCAACGCCGCCAGCCAGGTCACGCTGCCCACCGAAGTCACTGCCGTTCTCGGCCAGTTGCGGGCTCAGTTCGCCGCCGAGCAGACCTACGTTTCCGACCGGCGCTGGGTCAAGATCGTCCGCCTGCTGCGCATGGCGGCGGCCAGTGAGGGACGGCCAGCAGTGCAGCTCTGGGACCTGCTCCTGCTGCCCTGGTGCACCGCCCCCGATGCGCCGCGCCAGAAAGCCGTCAGCGACTGGTTGCAAGCCCGGCTGGGGGTTCGCGCGGCATTCTCGCCGCCCCGCCTGACCCGGGTGGTCGAAGCCTTCGAAGCCCAGCTGGATGCCGAACTGAAGGCCAATGACCTCGACTACGACGAATCCGGCCGGCTACGTTTTTCCGCCGGCGAACTGGCCGAGGATATCGGCGACGCCAAGGGAGGCTCCAGCGCCCTGCGCATGACCTACAGCCGCCAGCGGCGCTACGGCAATCTGCACATCGCCGCCCGCACCGGGCAGATCGACGAGTTGCTGGTCCGCATCGACACCTACGCCGACGAACTGGCCGGCGAGTTCAGCAGCCTGAGCACCTATTGCGCCGCCAGCCTGTGGCTGGATGACGAACTGACCAGTCAGGTTTCGGCCAATCTGGCCGCCACCGTCGACGCCGTGGCCAATCTGCGCCGGCGCGCCGCCCAGGCACGCGAAGGATTCCTGAACCTGCCGCGCCTGCCCGAGGACGACGGCGATGTACCGCTGCCGGTGGAACACGACGCGCTGAGCGAGGCGTGAAAGCCGATTCGGTCCGCCCCCTGCTGTTCGAAGCCAGGGAGCAACGCCTGGCTGCCCTCGACAGCCTGTCGCGCAGCCTTTGGCTGGGCGGCATGACCAACGCGCAGGGTGTGCTCGAACCCCGACTGCAGGCGCTGCTGATGCTGCGCGGCGGACTCGTCGCTGGCCAGCTACCGCCGGCCAATGAATGGACCTGGCCGCCGCCCGATCTGGCCAAGGCCCTGGCCGCAACCATGGATCGCCTGGGATTGGCCGGCTATTGCGCCAAGCAGACCGATCTGGTCGACACGGTGCTGATGAGCATCCTCTTTCACCTCGATTTCATCGTCGACTACCGCGACCGCGGGGCGAGCGAGGCCGCGGCGACGCAAATGGCGCTCGACGCCTTCGCCGCCGACTGGGCCGAGCGTTGCGGCCAGATGGATGAATTGCTCGACGTCTTTGGCCTGCTGCCCGACGACGGCAAAAATACCCACTGGGACATGATTCGCGGCCTGCTGCGCAGCGAGGGCTGGCAGGACGTGGTGCGCATCCGCCGCCTGCTCGAAGGCCTGCCCGAACTGGCCAGCCTGATCCGCGGCCTGGGCCGGGCGCAGCAGAGCGAAGACTTCGACGAAGCCAGCCGCCATACGGTGCCGGTCATGGAACAGGCTGTCGCCCAGCAGCCCGAAGGACGCACCGTCCATGTCCCCGACCTGCCTGGCGAAACGCGGGGCATCAAGCGCTCCGACCGCATCGCCCGGATGTTGCCGGCCGAAGCCATGCTGCTCGGCCATCCTCGACTGCGTCTGGTCTGGCATGCCCGGCGCGCCGAACGGACGCTGCTCAGCTACGAGGACGACGACCGGATGCAGGAAATCCACCTGCACGAATCGGTGGTCTGGCGGCCCAATCCCGAGCCGAAACCGGACAAGCGCCTGGAGATGGGGCCGATCATGGTCTGCGTCGATACCTCCGGCTCGATGCAGGGCGGCGCCGAGGCGGTGGCCAAGGCGACGGTGCTCGAAGCCGTGCGCACCGCCCACGCCCAGAAGCGGCCCTGCCACGTCTTTGCCTTCGGCGGCCCGGACGAGGTCATCGAGATGGAACTGGGCGTCGACGCCGCCGGCATCGAACGCCTGATGCGCTTTCTCGGCCAGGCCTTCCGGGGCGGCACCGACATCTGCGGCCCGCTGGAAAAGGCCATCGCCAAGCTCGAAGACGAGCGCTGGCAGCTGGCCGACCTGCTGGTCGCTTCCGACGGAGAATTCGGCGCCACGCCGGAACTGGCCGACCGTCTGGACAAGGTCAAGGCGGAATGCGGCCTGCGCGTCCAGGGCATCCTGATCGGCGACCGCGAAACCATCGGCCTGCTGGAGGTTTCCGACGCCATCTACTGGGTTCGCGACTGGCGCCGCTTCGGCAATTCCACGGTCGAATCGCCAATGCAGTCGCAGAGCATCACCGCCCTGTATTTCCCCGGCGCCCTGCGTTCACAGGAGAACAAGCAGGGTACCGTTTCCGCCGAAACCGCCACGGTCGCCGTCCGCGCCGCGCTGCACCGTGGCGAATATGTGCCAGCGCAGAATAAGCCGTGATCCGGATGTCAAAGGCTCGATTAACCCAGATTTTGAGGAGTTTCCCCGCATGAGCTTTGCCAGCGACTACATTGCCCAGCTCGAACGCTTCGCCGAACGCGCGCCGCTGCCGCGTATCCGCGCCCTGCACCTGCCGCCGGCGCGGCCGGACAGCGAAGGCAAGGGCGAATTCTGTGCGCTGGAACTGGCCGATGGCTCGCTGGGCCTGAGCTACGTGCTGCTCGACGACACGCTGGAACGCCTGCGCGGCGAGGCGAAGACCGGCGGACTGGCCGGCGCCGATGCGCTGGAAGTCGCCCGCCACTACGCCGAGGGCAGCGGCATTCATAAAACCATCGGCTTCGCCGCGGCCAATGCGCTGACCCGCTGCTTCTACGACCGTGCCGGGTTCCGCCCGGACAACAGCGCCGACTCGATCGGCCAATTGCAACCGGCGGCCGCCGAGCGGATCGGCATGATCGGCCTGTTCATGCCGCTGCTCGGTCGCATTCTGGAATCGGGCGCGCAGTTGACCGTGGTTGAATTGCGGCCGGAACTGGCCGGCGAGCGTGACGGCTATCGCGTCACCCTCGATGCCGGCGAACTGGCCGGGTGCACCAAGGTGATCTCGACCAGCACCCTGCTCCTCAACGACACGCTCGACCGCATGCTGGCCTACTGCCAGGATGCCCGCTGGTTCGCGATGATCGGGCCGAGCGCCGGCTGCCTGCCCGATGGACTGTTCGCGCGCGGCGTAACCTTCCTCGGCGGCAGCTGGATCGACGACAGGGAAAAATTCATCGCCGCGCTGTTGAGCGGCGAGTCGCGCAGCCACAGTGCCAGCAAGTACGCGCTGAATGCCGAGAACTATCCCGGCTTCGCAGCGCTGCTGGCCAGAATCTAATTAAAGACGCGGATGTGCCGGAAATTGCCCGGCGCGTGCGAGACGGCCGAGGAGGCGATCAGCAGACCCCAGAACAGCAGGGCCGCGGCGCCGGGGGCGAGCAGCATGGCGACGACCAGCAGCAATTTGACGGGAATGAAGACGCCGGCCAGTTCGCCCAGATGCTTGGGATTGCACCACAGCTCGATGCCGTAGAGGCCGACGCCGGTCAGCAACATCAGCAGGCCAGCAGCGCGTGGTTCGCCGCCACTGAGCAGCGCGGCACCGACCAGCACGACACCGACCAGATGCGCCGAACGCAGGGCGATGCTCAGCCAGCGACGACCCGGGAAATCCCGTTTGTTCTGGGTTTTTGGCGATGGCGGCATGACGGGTCTCGATCGGCTCGGTGAAGCGGGACGTCGAGTTTAGCCGAAGGCCGCCAGAAAGCACCCGGAGGCGCCAACAAAAAATGGAATGGCCCGGTCGGAGACGACGCCCGGGAGTTTGTTGGCGCCCCGGTTTATTGCTCGATGCGGCAGATTTCGACGGCGCTGGCCGGAATTTGATAATCCGCGGCCAGTTGCGTGCGCGCCAGATCTTCGACGGATTGGCCTTCGCCGAGGACGAAACGACGGGCGGCAGCGAAATCCAGCGGCAAGCCGGCCCGATCCTGGGTGATGCGAAAATGCACCTTGACGTTCATTGCTGTTAACCTTTTGTCTGCTGTGATCCTGCGCGCGCAGTCTAGGCCAATTCCGGCGCCGCACAATAAGGGATTTCCACAGGTTAAGCGTTTGTTCCGCCGGCGTTAATCGACAAGTCGTCGAGCGTGTTGAAATTGCGGAAGGCCAGCGGCTGATCGTCGAAATCGACCCGGTGCGCCCCCATGTCGTCGCACCATTGAGCGACCCGTCGGCCGCCCTGCCGCAGATAGGCCGCCAGCGGATCACGCAGGGAAATCCGGCACAGGCAGAACACCGGGTGCAGGCGCCCGGCCACGCTGGCCACCGCCAGATCGGCACCGGACGAGCCAAGCCCGGCCGCCAGGCGGCTGACCAGATCGAGCGGCAGATAGGGCGAATCGCAGGGCGCGGTCGCCACCCACGGCGTCTCGGCGGCAGATAGCGCCGCATGCAAGCCGGCCAGCGGACCGGCAAAATCGGGAATCTGATCAACCAGCACCCGGTAGCCAAGGGCAGCGTATTGCGCCTGGCTGCGATTGGCATTGATCAGCAGGCAGTCGACCTGCGGCGCCAGCCGTTCGGCGACATGGCTGACCAGCGACCGACCGGCCAGCAGTTGCATTCCCTTGTCCACGCCGCCCATGCGCCGACCGAGTCCGCCGGCCAGAATGACGCCGGTGATCGCTTCGGGTGCCATCAGAAGACCAGCGTCCGCCACGCCGGATCGAGCGTGCGGGCAACGAAAGCCGTGGCGCCGGCGGCACCGGCGGCCGGCAGCAGCGCTTCATCGGCCGTTACCCAGGCCGCCAACGCCATGCTGCAGGCGAGCAGGCGCACCTCCTCGGCGATGACTTCGTGCAAGTAGTCGCCGATGGATTTTTCCCGAGCCGGCGTCGCAAAAAGAGTGGCCGCCACTCCCTCAACCAACAACCGGACAGCCGGACCGGCAAAATGGAGCTCGACCTCGGCATCCAGTGCCCGGGCAGCCAACGCGTGAACCAGCGGCGTCACGCACAGTTCGGGACGGTCAGGCGTTGCCGACCAGATCAGGATGGCCAGACGGTCAGACAAAGGTGGCCTCCGGTTCGATTTTCAGAATGTGCTGGCGGTAAGCGGCGGCATCGATCAGCGCCGCCCGGTCGGTGACCCAGTTGTCGGCCCGCAGGCGCGCCATCCAGCCGGCGCCATAGGGGTCGTCGTTGATCAGCCGCGGGCGCTCCTCGGCAGCCTCGTTGCCTTCGAGCAGCACGAATTCAATCGGCGCATGCACGGCGAGCACAGTCTTGCGGCATTCGACGGTCCCCAGCCCGCGGCCGCGCTCACCACTGGCGCCCTTCGGCTTGGCCGTGAAGGCAATGATCTCGCCGGCCAGAAAAATGCCGAAGCTGGTCGCCCCGACCCGAAACTCGCCAGCGCCGATGTCCTGCACCCACATGTCGTGGGCGGGGCAATAGAGGCGGTCGTCGGGGATGGTGCCGGTGAAGGGGGTATGGGCCATGGGGGTTATCGGGGAAATTTTGCTGGCTGCTCGTTCGCGGCGCGAAGACAAGCCGAAGACAGTGCTCTTGCACGGCGAGGCGACAGCGACGCCCCGAAGGAAGTCCCCTTGGGGGACAAAGCCGCGGGCGGGCAGACAGCAAAATTTGGCGGAAGGAAGCAGGAGTCGAACCTACCCAAGCCTGTTTGACAGGCCCTGACGGTTTTGAAGACCGTCCGTCCCACCGGGGAACGATTCCTTCCGTTGTTCATGAACCGAATTGCTCCGGGGTTCCACGTGAAACGTGGGTGTCTCTGACGCGGCGAGTGTAGCCGATGCGGTCGAAGAATTCGAGGATGTGGATGGCCACCTTGCGGCCGCCGCCGATCTCGTCGCGCAGAGTGGCCGCGCGGGCGCAGCCGTCGCGTTCGCTGAGGGTGGCGACGCGGCGGGCCAGGTCGGCCACCGCTGCCGCCGTGAAATAGTGATCGTGGGCGACCGGATAGGCTTCGCCGAGGCGGGCGACACGTTTGAACAGTGAGCGCACGCTCTCTTCGCCGACGCCGGTGGCTTTGGCCACGTCACGGACGCGCGGCGGGTTGTAGGGGTCGGCATCGAGCAGCGGCTTCAGCGTCTGCCAGAGGTCACGGTCGCCGGCCGCCATCTGGACGCGGTGCTCGGGCAGATGCAGCCAGGCGTGCGTCTGGGCGACCTGCCCGGCGTGTAGCGGGCCAGCCAGCAGGGCGTCGAAGGCCGGGCGGGCGAGCGTCGGCAGGGTCAGGCGGCGCAGGCGGTCGCGCTCGACGCCGGGCATGTCGGGGGCGCGTTCGTGCTCGGCGGCCAGTGCGGCGAGCAGCCGGGCTTCGAGAGCTTGCCAGCGATCGGCCGAGAAGACCGTGTGGCCGACGCGCTGCAGGTGCTGGCTGGTGACAAGGCTTTGCAGCGTCGCGGCATCGAGATTGCGATTCAGCGCGTAGGCGCCGAGGTCGACGCCGGCGGGCTGCTGGTCGGCGGCCAGTTGCAGCGCGCTGGCCGGGTTGTCGTCGGCCAGCGCGGCGAGCATGGCCAGGCGTTCCGGGCTGCGCTTCTTGCGGTTGGGCGGGAAAATGTCGAGCACGCGGCCGCCGCCGATGGTGTGGCGGGCCGCGGCGTCGCGCAGGATGAAACGGTCGCCGGCCAGGGCGCCAATGCTACGGTCAGCCGTAATTTGCGCCCAATTTTCGCCGCCGGGTGCAATCTCGTCGGCACCGAGCAGCGCAATGCGCGCCGGCACGTCCTCGGCGCCGAGATGGAGGTGGGCGACGGCGCCGTGTTTCAGGGGCGGCTGGCCGGACAGCACGCGAATTTTTGCGTCGAAGCGGCTGACCGGGGCGTGCAGCGCCGGCGCGAGCAACCACATGCCGCGCTCGACCTCGGTCTTTTCGACGCCGGCCAGCGCCAGCGCGATGCGTTGCCCGGCGTGGCCGGATTCGGCCGGGGCATCCTGGACGCGCAGGCTGCGCACGCGAACCGGCTTGTTCAACGGCGACAGCAACAAGTGGTCGCCGACCCTGACCGCGCCGGCGAAGGCAGTGCCGGTGACGACGGTGCCGGCGCCGGAGAGCGTGAAGCAGCGGTCGATGGCGAGGCGAAAGCCGCCCGCCGACGGGCGCTCGCCCTGCTCCGCCGCCGCGGCTTCAAGATGGGCGCGCAGCTCGGCGACGCCCTCGCCGGTCGTTGCCGCAACCGAGAAGACCGGCGACCCGGCCAGCGCGGTGCCGGCCAGCAGCGCCGAAATTTCCGTTTTTGCCTCTTTTTTCCGGCTTACCGTAGCATTGTCGATCTTGGTCAGCGCCACGGCGCCACGCTGGATGCCGAGCAGTTCGATGATCTCCAGATGCTCGCGGGTCTGCGGCATCGGGCCGTCGTCGGCGGCGACGACGAGCAGCGCGAAATCGATGCCGGTGGCGCCGGCCAGCATGTTGTGGATCAGCTTTTCGTGGCCCGGCACATCGATGAAACCGAGCGTCGGCGTGTAGGCGTAGCCGAGGTCGACGGTGATGCCGCGCGCCTTCTCTTCCTTCAGGCGGTCGCAGTCGACGCCGGTCAGCGCCTTGACCAGCGTCGTCTTGCCGTGGTCGATGTGGCCGGCGGTGCCGATGATCATGGGGATTCACCGCTGGAGGATTTTCCGTTCGCCCTGAGGTATCGAAGGGGGAGCGGAAAATCCGGATTTGTCGACAGCACGCAAACACCGTGCATCCTTCGATACCTCAGGACGAACGGTGTTTGAATTGGCGACGTCAGGGTCATTTCAAGTGCTCCGGCAACGGGTTTTTCGTTCCCCATGCCAACTGCTGAATCCTTACCCAATCCCCGGCAATCAGCGCCTCCTTTTTCGCCCGGCTCCAGCCCTTGATCTGTTGCTCAGCCGCCAATGCTTCCTCCCGGGTCGCGAATTCCTGCGACCAGACCCGCGCCACCGGCAAGCGCGCCGCCGTATAGCCGCCACACTCGCCACTTTGGTGTTGGGCGATCCGGCGGCCAAGGTCATCCGTATGGCCCGCGTAGTACGAGCCGTCGGCGCAGCGCAGGAGATAGGCGGCGAAGCTCATGCCAGCTTCAGTGCCGCCAGCTGGGCGAGGAAACGCGCCTCGTCGGCGACTTCCAGGCAGCGCAGGTCGAGGTGGTAGGCATCGTCGCGGATGTGGCCGATGACTGGCGTTGGCAGCCCACGGAAGGCGGTTTCGATGGCCAGCAGGGTCTTGCCCGGTTTTTTGGCGGTCGGCCGGCAGACCAGCGCGACCGACGGCAGGCGTTCGACCGGCAAGGCGCCGCTGCCGATCTGGCTGTTGCAGGCCGCCACCGAGACGGCGGCCAGGCTGCCCAGCGCGGCCTGAACGGCCGGCTGCAGGCGCTCGCCGAGGGCGGCAATGTCCTCGACCGGGCGGGTCAGCAGGCGCAGGGTCGGCAACCGTTCGCGCAGGCGGTCCGGATCGCGGTACAGGCGCAGCGTTGCCTCCAGCGCGGCCAGCGTCGTCTTGCCGACGCGCAGGGCGCGCTTGAGCGGGTTTTTCTTGATCTTGGCGATCAAGTCCTTGCGGCCGACGATCAGCCCGGCTTGCGGGCCGCCGAGCAGCTTGTCGCCGGAGAAGGTGACGAGGTCGGCGCCGGCGGCCAGCGCCTGCTGCGGCGTCGGCTCGGCCGGCAGGCCGTGGGCGGCAAAGTCGCACAGCGTGCCGCTGCCCAGGTCGACGACAAACGGCAAGCCGGCGGCGTGGGCGATCTCGGCGATGACTTTCTCGTCGACGGCGGCCGTGAAGCCGGTGACGGCGTAATTGCTGGTGTGGATTTTCATCAGCAGCGCCGTTTTCGGATTGATCGCCTCGGCAAAATCCTTGGCATGGGTGCGGTTGGTGGTGCCGATCTCGTGCAGCTTGACCTGCGCCCGGCGCATCACGTCGGGGATGCGGAAGGCGCCGCCGATCTCGACCAGTTCGCCGCGCGAGACCACGGCCTCCTTGCCCTGGGCCAGCGCGTTCAGCGTCAGCAACACCGCAGCGGCGTTGTTGTTGACGATGGTCGCCGCGATGTCGGGCGAGCCGCCGCCGACCAGTTCGGCCAGCAGGCCGGACACCAGATCGTCGCGGTCGCCGCGACCGCCGCTGGCCAGGTCGTATTCCAGCGCGCAGGGCGAACGGGCGGCGTCGGCCATGGCGGCGATGGCTTCCTCGGCCAGCTGGGCGCGGCCAAGATTGGTGTGCAGGACCGTGCCGGTCAGGTTAAAGACCGGGCGCAAATTGGCCCGGCCGGCTGCGGCGGCCCGGCGGCCGATGGCCGTCAGCAAGCAGGTTTCGTCGGGCAGCGGCAGGCCGTGCCTGAGGCCTTCGCGGGCGGCGGCCAGTTCGGCCCGGACGCAGGCGGTGACCAACTGGCGGCCATGGGCGTCGATCAGCGCCGGGAGTTGCTGCAGGACGCGGTCGACCGCAGGGAGATGTCGGTTGTCGTTCATTTTTTCACCCGGACCGGGCAGAAAAGCGGGCGCCGCTGACGACGCCCGCTGCGGCAAAGGCCGCGGGATTACTTGAGGTCTACGTTGTCGCCGCCGGCGCCGATCAGCAGCAGATTGGGGCCGCTGCGTTCGAATCCGGCATCGTCCACCAGCATGTCGAGCGCGACCGAGGCGAGATCGTCGGCAATCGGATCCACGATGGCGCCCTTGCTCTGGTAAATGATCTTCAGGTAGCTATGGCAGGCCTCGCAGGATTCGGCGCGGGCAATGCCATCGTCGCCGTCGATTTCGTGCAGCGCGAGTTTTTCCTCTTCGCCGCAGGCGACACAGGTGGCGCGGGGGATGTTCCACTCGGTGTTGCACAGCGTGCAATGGGCGTAGCGCGGGTTGCCGGCCGGGCCGTCGGCGCGGATCACGCTGACCACCGGCAGGCTGCCGCAGCACGGGCAAACGCTGCGCGCTTCCATCAGGGGCATCTTGCTGGCGTCGAGCTGGCTGGCCAGGCCGGTAAAGACGACCTGCAGGGCTGCCGCAATGAAGGGCAGGCGGGTCATGTCTTCCAGGCTCTTCGGTTCTCCGGTAAGCAGCATCTCGCCCAGCCGCTGGAGTTCTTCCGTGCTGGTGACGAGCAGGGAATCGAGTGTGTCGCGGGCGCCGACCGGAGCATCGGGCAGGAGGTCGTTGGCGAACTGGCGCAGCACGTCGCGCCAGGCGGGCGGCAGCTTGAAGGAGGCGACGCTGATCGGCGGTATGGCGTGGGCGCTGGCCAATTCAAGCGCGTCCTGATCCGGCAGCGCTACCTCGGTCATGTCCTGCAACGCCTGATGCTGGGCACGCGACAGGCGGCCGAGGAAGGCGAGCCACTCGCCAAGGCTGTGGTTTTCGGCAAGCAGATCGAATCGTTCGGCGCGTATCAGGAAAATCCGGGCGGGGTCAGGCAGCAGGATCTTGGGGATTTCGTCGGAAGGCGGCTGGAAAAAAGTCGGTTGAGTCGGCATTTTGAAACCAAAAAAATTGAGGGCGGAGGAATGTTCCTCGCTACGCCCTCTAAACGCAAGGTAAAGCTAAAACTGAAACTGCATCGGCAGCATGACGGCACTTGCAGGGTCAAGGCGCCCCCTTGTCGATCCGGCCTTGCACCGGGTCGGCTGGGGGGCGCCAAGTCTGCAAATTTTTCCGCCCTCGGCGATTACTTGCCGGTCACCTGGCGGTACCAGCCCCGATGATGCTGTTTGGCCCAGCCCCGGGTCACCGTGCCGTACCACATGGCGCGGATGGTGCCCTTGACCCAGATGGCGGCATAGACGTGCACCATGATCAGACCAATCATCACGGCGGCCGCGGCGGCATGGACGACGGCCCCGAGGCGGACGACGGTGATATCGAAGCCGAACCAGGCGCGCCAGATGAAGATGCCGGACACCGCCATCAACAGCATGCAGACGGCCAAAGCCCAGAACATCACTTTCTGGCCGCCGTTGTACTTGCCCTGCTCCGGCATGTTGTGGTCGTCGCCGTCCACCATCTGCCCGACCTTGTTCAGCCAGTCCTTGTCGGCCGGCGTTATCACGTTCAGATGCCGGAAGCGGAAGAACATGGCCAAAAAGGACAGCGCCATCAGCAGCCCAAGGTAAGGGTGCAGGATGCGCGCCCAGGTCGGGCCGCCGAACAGCTGCGTCAGCGGATAGAAGGCCGGATGGAAGAAGGCCAGACCGGACAGGGCGAGCAGGATGAAGCTGATGCCCACCACCCAGTGATTGGCCCGCTCGGCCGGCTCATAACGCTTGAGGTCCTTCGGATCGCGGATCATTTTGCGTCCTCCTTCTCGATCTCGTCCTCGATCTCTTTCGAGACTTCGTTCGGACCCTTGGTCACGTAATGGAACAGGCTGCCCAGTGCCACGCCTGCCAGGGCCAGCGTCGCCAGCGGTTTGGCAAAGCCCTTCCACAGCGCGACCAGCGGGCTGATCGACGGATTGGCCGGCAGGCCGGCGTAGAGGTCGGGCTTGTCGGCATGGTGCAGCACGTACATGACGTGCGTGCCCCCTACCCCTTGCGGGTCGTACAGCCCCGCCTGGTCGTAGCCACGTTCCTTGAGGTCCGTAACGCGCTTGGCCGCATAGTCCTTCATGTCCTCCTTCGACCCGAACTGGATCGCTCCGGTCGGGCAGGCTTTCACACAGGCCGGCGCCTGGTTGACGGCCACCCGGTCGGAACACAGCGAGCACTTGTAGGCCTTGCTGTCTTCCTTCGAGATGCGCGGGACGTTGAACGGACAGCCGGTCACGCAGTAGCCGCAGCCAATGCAGTTTTCCTGATGGAAATCGACGATGCCGTTGCTGTACTGGATGATCGCGCCCGGAGCCGGACAGGCCTTCAGGCAACCGGGGTCGGCGCAGTGCATGCAGCCGTCCTTGCGGATCAGCCATTCGAGCTTGTTGTTCTGCTCGACCTCGGTGAAACGCATCACCGTCCACGACTTCGCCGTCAGATCCATCGGGTTGTCGTAGACGCCGTGGCAGGAGCCGATTTCGTCGCGGATGTCGTTCCACTCCGAACACGCCACCTGGCAGGCCTTGCAGCCGATACAGGCGGAAACGTCGATGAGCTTGGCGATTTCGATGGTTTCCCGGACTTGCGTGGAAGGCGTCGTCGTCGCGGAGCGCTGTTTGATGTCTAGCGATTGCAGTGCCATATCAGCTCTCCTCAGGCTTTCTCGATGTTGACCAGGAACGCCTTGTACTCCGGCGTCTGCGTATTGGCGTCACCAACGAACGGGGTCAGGGTGTTGGTGATGAAGCCAGGCTTCGTCGCCCCCTTGAACCCGTAGTGAATCGGGATGCCGACCGTGTGGACCTTCTTGCCATCGACATCCAGCGCCTTGATGCGCTTGGTCACCACCGCGACGCCCTTGATGAAACCGCGGTTCGAACGCACCTTGATCTTCTCGCCGTTGGCGATGCCCTTTTCCTTGGCCAGTTCCTCGCCGATTTCGACAAACTGTTCCGGCTGCATGATCGCGTTGATCTTGCTCTGCTTGGTCCAGTAGTGGAAATGCTCGGTCAGGCGGTAGGTGGTCGCCACGTACGGGAAGTCCTTGGCCTTGCCGAACGCCTCCATGTCGCCCTTGTACACGCGGGCAGCCGGGTTGCTGGTCGCCTTCGGGTTCTTCGGGTGCATCGGGTTGTTGTCGAGCGGGGTTTCGAACGGCTCGTAGTGCTCGGGGAACGGGCCTTCGACCATCAACTCGCGGCTGAACAGACGCGCCACGCCTTCAGGATTCATGATGAAGGGCATGACGTTCTGGTCGGGCGCGGCATCCGGGCGCATGTCGGGCACGTCGTTGCCGCCCCACTTGTCGCCCGCCCATTTCAACACCGTGCGCTTCGGATCCCACGGCTTGCCGGCCGGGTCGGCCGAGGCGCGGTTGTAGAGGATGCGCCGGTTGACCGGCCAGGCGAAGCCCCAGTTCAACGTCTGGCCGAGGCCGGACGGATCGCTGTTGTCGCGCCGCGCCGAGTTGTTGCCAGCCTGCGACCAGACGCCGCAGTAGATCCAGTTGCCGCAGGTGGTCGACCCGTCGTCGCGCAGCATGGCAAAGCTCGGCAACTGCTCGCCGGCCTTGACCAGCACCTTGGTCGGGTCCTTGGGGTCGAGCACGTCGGCCAGCGCCTTGCCGTTGATTTCGCGGAGCAGTTCTTCCGGCGACGGCTTGGCCGGCTGGTTGTAGGCCCAGGTCAGCTTGAGGATGGGATCGGGGAAGGCGCCGCCATCCTTGGCGTACATTTCCTTCAGCTTCAGGAAAAGCGCCGCCATGATTTCGGTGTCGTCCTTCGCGTCGCCCGGACCGTCCGCCGCCTTCCAGCGCCACTGGACGACGCGGCCGGAGTTGGTGAAGGTGCCGGCGGTTTCGGCGAACAGCGTGGTCGGCAGACGGAAGACCTCAGTCGCAATCTTGGCCGGATCGACCTCGTTGAACTCGCCGTGCGGCTTCCAGTACTCGGAGGTATCGGTCGCCAGCGGGTCCATCACCACCATGTACTTCAGCTTGGCCATGGCGTCGGAGACCTTCTTCTTGTTGGCCACCGAGGCCAGCGGGTTGAAGCCCTGACAGAAGAAGCCGTTGATCTTGCCTTCGTACATGGCGTTGAAGATCGACAGCACGTCCGACGCCCCGCCCAGTTTCGGGAAGTAGTCGTAGGCGAAGTCGTTGTCCTTGTTCGCGGCATCGCCCCACCAGGCTTTCGCCAGGCTGGTCTGCCACTTCGGGAAGTTCTGCGGGAAGTTCATCTGGCCCGGACGCAGTGCCTTCGGCGTGCGCTTGGTCAGATAGGTCGTGCGGTCCACGTCGGCATCCAGCGGCGTACCGAGGTAGCCCGGGAGTACCTGCGCGTAGAGCGCGAAGTCGGTGATGCCCTGGACGTTGGCGTGGCCACGCAAGGCGTTGATGCCGCCGCCGGCCATGCCCATGTTGCCGAGCAGTTGCTGGATGATGGCCATGCAGCGGATGTTCTGCGAACCGACGGAATGCTCGGTCCAGCCCAGCGCGTACAGGTTGGTCATCGTCTTGTTCGGCGCCGCCGTTTCGGCGATGTACTCGCAGACCTTCAGGAAGGCGTCCTTGGGCGTGCCACAGACCTTGCTGACCATCTCCGGCGTGTAGCGCGAATAATGGGTCTTCATCAGCTGCCAGACGCAGTTCGGGTCCTGCAGGGTCTCGTCGACCATGGCAAAACCGTCCTTGTCGAACTGGTATTTCCAGCTGTCCTTGGCGTAGCTGCGCTTCTCGTCGTTGTAGCCGGAGAAAATGCCGTCCTCGAACTTGAAGCCGGGGTCGATCAGGAAGCTCGCATTGGTGTATTGCTTGACGTAGTCGTGATGAATCTTGTCGTTCGATACGAGGTAATTGATGACGCCGCCGAGGAAGGCGATGTCGGTACCCGGACGCAAGGGGGCGTAGTAATCAGCCACCGAAGCCGTGCGGTTGAAACGCGGGTCGACGACGACCAGCTTGGCCTTGCGATTCTTCTTCGCTTCGATCACCCATTTGAAGCCGCAGGGGTGCGCTTCGGCCGGATTGCCGCCCATCACGAAAACCAGATCAGCGTTCTTGATGTCCACCCAGTGGTTGGTCATCGCACCACGCCCAAAACTCGGAGCCAGACTGGCCACCGTGGGAGCGTGTCAAATGCGCGCCTGGGTATCGATCGAGGTCATGCCCAACGCGCGAATCGTCTTCACGGTCAGGTAGCCAGCCTCATTCGGTGCTGCAGATGATGCA
>CAIXSK010000106.1 GCA_903922075.1 uncultured beta proteobacterium
CCGGCGGCGCCCAGTTCGCTGTCCAGCGAAGCCTTGCCGGGCAGTCGTAGCGGACGCTCGATGGCGGCGTTCCATTCGTTGAAGCGTTCGTCCGGCCCGCTGGCCGGACGGCTGCGGCGTTGCTGGCCGCCCAGGCGAAGGTTCCATTCGTAGCCGCCCGCTTCGAGACGGCGGCGATTGGCCTCCTCGACCCGGATCTGGCTGCCGGCGGCCTGCACCGCTGGCTGGGCGAGCAGGACGCGGGCGACGATTTCGGTCGGCGGCAGGCCGGGGGCTGGTTCGGCGATGACACCGGTGCCGCCGATGCCGCCGATCAGGAGCAGGAGGAGCCGCTTCATAGCCGTCCCGCCTCGATGACCGGCATCAGCCAGAAAAAGATGTTGGCCCGCGGCAGTTCGCGTTTGACCAGGGCCAGGACTTCGCGCATCGCGGACTCAGGTCCGACGGTCTGGATGCGGGTGCGCGGCGAATGCCCGCTGACCAGTTCGGCGGCTTCGACCAGGCTGACCGCCGAGCCGTGCCCTTCGGCCGGGCTGGCCGTGAAGCCGACGACCAGGTCGGGGCGGGAAAGCAGCAGATCCTCGACGTGCTGGGCGACATCGTCGGGCATGAGCAGGTTGAGCAGGACATCAGCCATGCTTTTTCTCCGTGAAGCTGACGTTGGGTACGACGCCGAAACGCCGGAACAGGATGGGCAGCAGGACCAGGGTCAGCGCCGTCGAGGTGAGCAGGCCGCCGATGACGACGATGGCCAGCGGGCGCTGCACTTCCGATCCGGGACCGCTGGCGAAAAGCATGGGCACCAGGCCGAAGGCGGCGATGCTGGCGGTCATCAGCACCGGCCGCAGTCGGCGCCGGGCGCCTTCGACCACCGCTTCGGCGACCGGCAGGCCGCGGGCCAGCAACTGGTTGAAATAGGTGACCATGACCACGCCGTTGAGCACCGCGATGCCAAGCAGGGCGATGAAGCCGACCGAGGCCGGCACCGACAGGTATTGGCCGGAAATGAGCAGGCCGAAGACGCCGCCGATCATCGCGAACGGGATGTTGGAGAGGACCAGCAAGGCCTGCCGCACCGAGCCGAAGGTCGAGAAGAGCAGGAAGAAGATCAGCGCCAGCGCGACCGGTACGACGACCATCAGGCGCGCCGCGGCCCGTTGCTGGTTCTCGAACTGCCCGCCCCAGGCCAGACGGTAGCCGTCGGGCAGCTTGACGTCGCGGGCGACGCTGGCCCTGGCGTCTTCGACAAAGCCGACCAGGTCACGGTCGCGGACATTGGACTGGACGACGACATAGCGCTGGGCGTTTTCGCGGTCGACCTTGACCGGGCCGTCGATACGTTCGAGACGGGCGACGCTGGCCAAGGGCACGCTGCCGCGGCCCGGCAGGCTGAGGCGCAGGGCAGCGAAATCGGCCGGCGAGGCGCGCAGGCTGTCCGGGCCGCGCAGGACGACGGGGATGCGGCGGCCCTGCTCGATGACCGTTCCGACATTACGCCCTTCGAGCAGCGCCTTCAGGTCGTTCTGGATGGCGTCGACATTCAGCCCGAAGCGGCCGGCGGCAAGGCGGTCGACGGCAATCTTCAAGTATTGCACGCCGTCGTTTTTCAGGGTGAAGGTGTCTTCGGCACCACGGACCTTTTTGACGGTGTTTTCGACATCGACCGCCAGCTTGTTCAGCGTGGCGAGATCGGGGCCGAATATCTTGATCGCCAGGTCGCCGCGGACGCCGGTCAGCATTTCCGAGACGCGCATGTCGATCGGCTGGGTGAAGGAGAAGCCAACGCCGGGGAAATCGGCCATCACCGCCCGCAACTGGTCGGCCAGCCAGGCCGGGTCCGGCTGGCGCCACGTGTCGCGGGGCTGCAGCACCATGAAGGTGTCGGTCTGGTTCAGGCCCATCGGGTCAAGGCCGAGTTCGTCGGCGCCGGCGCGGGCGACGATGGCTTTGACTTCCGGCACCTGGACGAGGATTGCCTGCTGGACGCGGCTGTCGATGGCGATGGTCTGGTCGAGGCCGATCGAGGGCAGCTTTTCCAGTTGCATGATGATGTCGCCTTCGTCCATGGTCGGCATGAAGCTCTTGCCGAGCAGCAGGAAGGCGCCGGCTGCCGCGGCCAGGGCGATGGTCGCGCCGAGCAGGTAGCTGCGGCTGCGGGCCAGCGCCGAGGCGAGCACGCGCTCGTAGAGGGCGGCCAGCTTCCTGACCAGCCAGGGTTCATGATGGGCGCCGCGCCGGATCATGTAGGAGGCGAGCACCGGCACGACGGTCAGCGACAGCAGCAGGGATGCGGCGAGGGCGAAGACGATGGTCAGCGCGACCGGGCCGAACATCTTGCCTTC
>CAIXSK010000107.1 GCA_903922075.1 uncultured beta proteobacterium
CAGGTGACGGCGGCCATCCAGGCGCATCGCGCGGCGGGCAAGACGGCTGCCAAGAACCTGCTGGTCCCCAAGCCGAAGCCGGAAGCCGAGGTGCACAAGCCCGGCCAGCGTCAGCGCAAGCCGATGCCGGCGCGCAAGCGCAAGGTTTGAGCCCGGAGATGAGCGAAGCAACCGCCACCGACACGGCTTTCGACAGCCTCCCGCTGTCGCCGGCCATGCTGGCCAATCTGGCCCAGCTCGAATACCTGACGATGACGCCGATCCAGGCGGCCAGCCTGCCGCTGGCGCTGGCCGGGCACGACCTGATCGCCCAGGCCAAGACCGGCAGCGGCAAGACCGCGGCCTTCGGCCTGGCGCTGCTCAACCGACTGAACACCAGCCGTTTCGCCGTGCAGGCCATGGTGCTCTGCCCGACGCGCGAACTGGCCGATCAGGTGACGCAGGAAATCCGCCGTCTGGCCCGTTTCGAGGAGAACATCAAGGTCCTCTCGCTGGTCGGCGGTTCGACGCTGCGCAATCAGGCCAACAGCCTGGAAAACGGCGTCCATGTCGTCGTCGGCACGCCCGGCCGGATCATGGATCACATCGAGCGCGGCTACCTGAAGCTCGACGAGCTGACCACGCTGGTCCTCGACGAAGCCGACCGCATGCTCGACATGGGTTTTCATGACGATATCGCCTACGTTGCCAAGCGTTGCCCGGCGCAGCGCCAGACCCTGCTGTTCTCGGCGACCTATCCGGAGGGCATCGCCCAGCTGGCCAGGCAGTTCCTGCGTCAGCCACAGGAGGTCAAGCTGCTTGAGCAGCACGCGGAAAGCAAGATTCGCCAGCGTTTCTACGAGGTCAAACACGAAGAGCGCCTGGACGCCGTGGTCCGCCTGCTCAAGCATTACCGTCCAGTCAGCACGCTGGCTTTCTGCAACACCAAACAGCAGTGTCGCGATCTGGTCAATGTGCTGCGCCACGCCGGCATTCATGCCCTGACGCTGAACGGCGATCTGGAGCAGCGCGAGCGCGATCAGGTGCTGATCCAGTTCGCCAACCGCAGTTGCTCGGTGCTGGTGGCGACCGACGTCGCGGCGCGCGGCCTCGACATCGACCAGCTCGAAGCGGTGATCAACGTCGACGTAACGCCCGACCCGGAAATCCACATCCACCGCATCGGCCGCACTGGCCGCGGCGAGGAGCAGGGCTGGGCGCTCAGCCTGTGCAGCTCGGCCGACCGCCGCCGGGTGGCGACGATCGCCGAGATGATGCATTGCAAGCTCGACGTGCTTGATCTGAAGAGCGTGGAGGTTACCGACGACTCGCCGCTGGTGCCGCCGATGTCAACGCTGCTGATGCTCGGCGGGCGCAAGGACAAGATCCGCCCCGGCGACGTGATGGGCGCGCTGGCCGGCGAGGCAGGGCTGACCCGCGAGCAGGTCGGCAAGATCACGGTGACCGATCAGAGCACCTACGTCGCCGTGGCGCGAAGTGTCGCCAAGGAAACGGTGCGCAAACTGTCGGCCGGCAAGGTCAAGGGCAAGACGGTCAAGGTGCGGATTCTGACCAACTGAGTGCATTGGAAATCACGCCAGCTATCGGCGTGATTTCAATTTTGGCTTTTTTTCCGGCCGACCCTGGGGCCAGCCGTTGTTTCTATGGTCGTAGCATTTCGGACTGACTGCCGGAGTCACGAAGCAGATGCGCCAACCTCGGCGACCCACAGCGGCGGACCGCCGGCGGCGAGGTGGCAGAGGTAGGCGCGCAGGTCGAATTCGAGCTGGAAGTAGTCGGGCTCGATGTGTGTGCAGAGCTGGTAGAAAGCCTTGTCGTGCTCGCCTTCCTTGAGGTGCGCGATTTCATGGGCGACGATCATGCGCAGGAACTCGGGCGGCATGTCGCGAAAAATGCTGGCGATGTGGATTTCGCGCTTGGTCTTCAGCTTGCCGCCCTGAACCCGGGCGATCTTCGTGTGCGTGCCGAGCGCCTGGCGCAAGCTCTGCAACTTGCCGTCGAAGGCCACCTTGCTCGGCTGTGGCGCATTGCGCAGATGGGCCGCCTTGACCGCCAGCACGTAGTCGTAGAGCGCTTTGTCGGTGCGCACGTCGTGCGCCTGCGGATATTTCTTCATCAGGATTTCCCCGAGCCGCCCGGCGGCGATGGCACGCCTGACCGGCTCGACCAGATGGGCGGGATAGCCGGCAAGATAATCGGGAGGAGGGCTGGGGCGCATGGCGGACGAAGAATCGCAGGAGGCGTCGATTGTACTGAAACGCCCTGTCCGGCGGGCCGTTTCGCTGGCCGCGAATTGCCCGAAAACGTTATATGCTGGCGGGCCTCCCGATGTTCGTCAACCGCATGCAAAACCCCGTTCCCGTCATCGTCATCGCCCAGTTGTTCGGCACCTCGCTGTGGTTCTCGGCCAATAGTGCGGCCGACGACCTGATTCGTACCTGGGGCATCACATCGGCCGACATCGGTACGCTGACCAACGCCGTCCAGCTCGGCTTCATCCTCGGCACCCTGAGCTTCGCTGTTTCCGGGCTGGCCGACCGCTTCGCCGCCAGCCGCATCTTCGCCGTCTGCGCCGTGCTCGGCGCCTTATGCAACGCGGCCTTCGCGCTGTTCGCCGACGGCATGGGCACGGCGATCCCGCTGCGCTTCGCGGTCGGCTTCTGCCTGGCCGGCGTCTACCCGCTGGGCATGAAACTGGTCGTCAGCTGGGTGCCGGAACGGGCCGGCGCGGCGCTCGCCCAGCTGGTCGGCATGCTGACGCTGGGGACGGCCTTGCCGCACGGTATTCGCCTGGCCGGCGCGGGCTGGTCGTGGCCGGCGACCATCCTCGTTTCCTCCGGGCTGGCGCTGCTCGCTGCGGTGCTGATCTTCCGGCTCAGCGACGGGCCGCACCTGAAGCGCCGGCACGGTGCGCCGCCGTTGCGTCTCGGCCGGGTGTTCATGGCCTATGCGGCGCCCCAGTTCCGCGCTTCGGCGCTGGGTTATTTCGGACACATGTGGGAGTTGTACGCCTTCTGGGCGCTGACGCCGGCGCTGGTCATCCTCAGTGGGCTGGCCGGGCCGGGCAGCCGGGAACTCTCCGGGCTGGCCTTCGCCATCATTGGCATCGGCGCCGGTGGCTGCCTGCTCGGCGGCTGGTGGAGCCATCGTGTCGGCAGCGCCCGGGTGGCGGCCGCGGCACTGGCCTTGTCGGCTGCCTGCTGCGCGCTATTTCCGCTGATCAGCGAGTGGCCGGCCTGGGTGAGACTTGGTTTGCTGCTGCTCTGGGGCGCTACCGTGGTCGCCGATTCGCCGCATTTCTCAGCCCTCTCGGCCCGCGCCTGTGCGCCGGAAATCGTCGGCAGCGCGCTTGCCTTCCAGAACTCGATCGGCTTTGCCATCACCATGGTCTCGATCCAGCTTGGCACCGCCTGGATCGGTGCCTGGGGCACGCATATCGCCTGGCTGCTGCTGCCCGGGCCACTGCTCGGCTTGCTGGCGCTTTATCCGCTCTGGCGCGCTGGCCGTTAAGCATGACTTACCAGGGGAGTTCGGCGTCGCTGTCGGTGGCGATGCGGTAGGCGGCGAAGCGCTCGGTCAGGAAATCGAGAAAAACCCGCACCTTGGCTGACAGGTTCAGGCGCTGCGGGTAGAGCGCGTAAATGTCGGCCGGGCTGCCCGACCATTCCGGCAGGACGCGGACCAGGCGGCCGGCCCGCCACTCGGCGGCGGTGTCCCACAGCGAGCGCAGCATGATGCCATGGCCGTCGAGCCCCCAGTCGACGGCGACTTCGCCGTGATTGCTGCTCAACGTGCCGCGTACCTTGACGTTGCGGCACTGCTTGCCGGAACAGAGCGTCCACGTGCCGTAGGCGCCGGCTCCTTCGCGGATCACGATGCAGTCGTGGTTGGCGAGGTCGTCCGGGCTGGCCGGCGTGCCGCGGCGGGCCAGATATTGCGGGGCGGCGAACAGGTAGCGCTGGTTGGAGGCGATCTGGCGGGCGACGAGGCGGGCGTCGGGTGGCTCGCCGAAGCGGATGGCGATGTCGAAATCCTGCTCGCCGGGAGTGACCGGCTGGTCGCCGAGCGTCAACTGGATGTCGACGGCCGGATAGCGGCGGACGAAGTCCGAGACGGCGGGGGCCAGTTGCCGGCGGCCGAAACCGAGCGTGGCATGGATGCGCAAGAGGCCGCGCGGCTCGGCCCGGGTACGGCTGAGCGCTTGTTCGAGGGCGTCGATTTCGCCGAGGATGCGACGGCTCTCGGCCAGGTAGAGCTCGCCTTCCGGCGTCAGGCTCATCCGGCGCGTCGTCCGCACCAGCAGGCGGACGCCGAGCCGCTGTTCGAGCAGGGCCAGCCGACGGCTGACCGCCGGCCCGGTCAGCCCGAGTTCGCGGGCGGCGCGGGCCAGGCTGCCCTGCTGGATGAGCAGGCTGAAGAAGGCCAGTTCAGAGGGGGTGGTCATATTGGTAAGTTTAATTTATCAATCGTATAAATTCAGACATATTTTCATGGTTTGGCAACGCAGTAACATGGCCTGCCGTTTGTCGAGAGTTGTCCATGATCCTGCTGCCCAGTCTTCTCCTTCCCCTGTTGATCGGCGCCACGCTCGGCTTTGCCGGCGGCGTTTTCGGCATTGGCGGCGGCATCATCGCCATCCCGGTGATGACCGGGCTGTTCGGCCTGGACCAGAAGCTGGCGCAGGGCACGGCGCTGGTCATGATGGTGCCCAACCTGGCCATCGCCCTGTGGCGTTACAGCCAGCGCCAACCGCTGCCGAAGTGGCGGACGGCGCTGTTGGTCCTCTGTGCCATGACGGCGACGGCGCTGACCGCCCATTACGCCAGCAACCTGGCGTCGAGCGAATTGCGCCGTTATTTCGGCGGCTTCCTGCTCTGGCTGGCGATCCACAGCCTGTGGTCGCGGCGCGGCGGCGAGGGGGGCTGGTCCTTCGCCCTGCCGGAACGGCTGATTCCGCTGGTTGGCCTGATCGGCGGCGCCTGCCAGGGAATGATCAGCATCGGTGGCGGCATGATCGCGCCGCCCATCCTGGTCAGCTTCTTTCGCCAGTCGCAGGCGATTGCCCAAGGGTTCGCGCTGGCGCTGGTCATGCCCAGTTCGGCCATCGCCCTGGCCACCTTCTCGCAGGCCGGGCTGGTCGACTGGCGGCTCGGCATCCTGTTGGCGCTGGGCGGGGCGCTGACCGTTTCCTGGGGCGTGCGGATCGCCCACCGCCTGCCGGAACGCCGTCTGCGTATGGCGTTCTCGCTGATGCTGCTGGCCACCGGCCTGTGGATGCTGGTGCATGGCTGAGCACGAGAACTTTGGCACAATGGCGGCTTGATCAAATTGACGCTGCCGATGAATCCCGACGACCTGCAACGCCTGGTGAGCATGGCCATGCCTTTCGGCAAGTACAAAGGCCGGCTGCTTGCCGACCTGCCCGGCAATTACCTGCACTGGTTTGCCCGCGAGGGCTTTCCGCCTGGCGAACTCGGCCGCCTGCTGGCGCTGATGCGGGAGATCGACCACAACGGCCTGTCCGATCTGCTCAAACCGCTGCGTCGGCGGTAAAGGTCAAAAAATCGGGCAACTCGTCGCGAATGCTACGGTCGCCCGGTTTTTTTGCCAAAAATTGAAATGCCGCCTGGGCGGCATTTCCGGCCTTATTTCACGTTGAACTGTTCGCGCAGGCAACTCCGGTGGTCGGGGCCGAGTTTGTCCTTGCAGGCTGCGCGCGCCTTCTGGTGCTGCTCGCAGCGAGCCGGGTTGGGCGCCTTGCTGCAATCGGCCGGCGGCATCTTCTGCTGCACGCACTGGCGGAAGGCCGGGCCGGCCTGACCCTGGCATTCCTTGTAGGCCATCTTGCGCGCTTCGCATTGCTGCGGATTGCCGGCCTTGGTGCAGTCGAAATTCTGCCTCTGCTCGTGCATGCATTGCCGGCGTTGCGGGCCGGCGCTGTCCTTGCACGCTTCACGGGCTTGCAGGCGGGCTTCACGGTGGGCGGTGCAGGCCGCCGGATTGGGGGCCTGACTGCAATCGCGTGGGCCGCGGGCGCGGGGGCCGCCGCCCTGGGCCATGCCCGGGCCGGAACCTTGCATCGCGCCGGGACCCATGCCGCCGCCACCCATGCCCGGGCCGGGCTGGGCGCTGGCCGGCAGAGAGATCAGGGAAGCCAGCAGGACGCTGGCGATCATCATCAGGCGGGTTTTCATTTTTTGCTCCTTGCGAGTGGGTACGACTTCATTCTAGGCGCATGAAAGCGATCGTTCCGCCGATGTTGTAAAGGAATGCAAACAGACCGCCCGCCGGTTACAAATGGTTACCGGCCGCATGCTATATTGCCGCGCATGAATGACAGGAATATCGGCGAGCATCGCCTGGCACTGACGGAAGTCCTCGACTGGATGATCGAGGACGGTCTGGTCGACCGCGAGGCGGCCGAGGCTTTGCGGGCAGAGCGCCGATTGCATGGCGGCAAGACGCATCCGCTGATCGTCGTCGCCGACCAGAAATGGCGCCGGGCAAAGCCGCCGGCCGTGCTGCTCAGCCTCGAAATGCTGACCGAGTGGCTGGCCGCACGGACCGGCCTCGACTACCAGCACATCGACCCGCTGAAGATCGATTTCACCGGCGTTGCCGAGGTGATGTCCAGCGCCTACGCCGCACGCTTCGGCATCCTGCCGGTGCAGGTGACGACGCGCGAAGTGGTGATCGCCACCGCCGAGCCCTTCGTGCGCGAATGGGTCGATGAGCTGCAACCCATCCTGCGCAAGCAGATCCGTCGGGTGATGGCCAATCCGGAGGACATCAGCCGCTATCTGGTCGAATTCTTCAATCTCGCCAAGTCGGTCAAGAAGGCGGCGGCGCGTGGCGATGTGACCAGCGGCCTGTCCAGCTTCGAGCAGTTGGTCGAACTGGGCAAGGGCAACAAGCAGTTCGACGCCAACGACCAGCACATCGTCCATATCGTCGACTGGCTGTGGCAATACGCCTTCGACCAGCGCGCCTCGGACATCCACATCGAGCCGCGGCGCGATCTTGGCATCGTGCGCTTCCGGATCGACGGCGTGCTGCATCAGGTGTACCAGATTCCGATGGCCGTCATGAACGCGATGACCAGCCGCATCAAGCTGCTCGGGCGGATGGACGTGATCGAGAAGCGCCGCCCGCAGGATGGCCGGATCAAGACCCGGACGCCGGCCGGCCAGGAAGTCGAGCTGCGTTTGTCCACCTTGCCGACCGCGTTCGGCGAAAAGCTGGTGATGCGGATTTTCGACCCGGAAGTGCTGGTCCGCGATTTCCGCTCGCTCGGTTTCTCGGACGACGACCAGTCGCGCTGGAAGCAGATGACGGCGATGCCGAACGGCATCGTGCTGGTTACCGGCCCGACCGGTTCGGGCAAGACGACGACCCTCTACACGACGCTGAAACAGCTGGCGACGCCCGAGGTCAATGTCAGCACCATCGAGGACCCGATCGAAATGGTCGAGTCCTCGTTCAACCAGATGCAGGTCAATCGCGCCATCGACCTCGGCTTTGCCGACGGCGTGCGCGCCCTGATGCGGCAAGACCCGGACATCGTGATGATCGGCGAAATCCGCGACCTGGAAACGGCCGAAATGGCCATCCAGGCGGCCCTGACCGGCCACCTCGTGCTGTCCACGCTGCACACCAACGATGCGCCATCGGCAATTACCCGGATGCTCGACCTCGGCGTGCCGGCCTACCTGATCAACTCGACGCTGCTCGGCGTGATGGCCCAGCGCCTGGTTCGCACGCTGTGTCCGCATTGCAAGAAGGCGGTCCAGCCGCGCGAGGAGCAGCGCGCCGCCTGGCGTTCGCTGGTCGCCCCGTGGAAGTCGGCCGAGCCGACGCAGATCTGGCTGCCGGTCGGTTGCCTGGAATGCCGGATGACCGGCTACACCGGCCGCGTCGGCATCTACGAGATCCTGGTCAACTCGCCCGAGATCCGTCGCCTGATCAAGCCGCTGACCGAAATCCCCAAGCTGCGCGAGCAGGCTTTCCGCGAAGGCATGCGCCCCTTGCGCATTTCCGGCGCCTTGAAAGTGGCGCAGGGCATCACTTCGCTGGAAGAAGTGATCAAGGTGGCGCCGCCGTCGGATGAGGGCTAGTCGTTAGTTGTTAGTCGGTAGTTGCTAGCAACTAATGACTGGTAACTAGCAACTAGATCAGGCTGGCCTTGCGTTTCACCGCATCGACATAGGCCAGCGCATCCATCGGCTTGCCTTCGCGCTGGGCGCGCCAGATCGTCTCGCCCAGACATTCGAGCAACACATGCTCGGCATCGTGCGGGTCCATCCGGGCGCGCAACTGCTCGAAAGCCATCCGGATGCCCGGTGGCTGGTCGATGCTGACCTGCTCGTGGATGGCCAGATGCAGCGACAGATGCAGGAAAGGATTCATCGCCCCGCCTTCCGGCATCCATTCCATTTCCACCGCAGCGTTCGGGTCGGCCAGCATAGCCTGATATTCCGGGTGACGGGCGGCGATGTCGGCGGCGGTGACCTCGGCGCCGACCAGCGGCAGGCGTTCGACGTGTTTTCTCCAGGCGTCGCAGAAGAAGCGGCGGACCTGTTCGCGGGAAGGATTAAACATGGGCGCTTTCGAAGAGCAGAGTGAGGGCGGTGTTGTGGAACAGGCGGTTGCGGCCGGCCTGTGGCGCGATCTGCCCGGCGCCGTAGGCGCCGAGCAGCGGCGTGTCGGGAAAGGCCTCGCGAAAGGCCAGCAGGTCGCGGTCGTCGTTGCCGTAGAACAGCGGGCCACGGCCGATGCACGAAAACATCAATGCGAAATTTGGCCGATTTTTCGGGCTTACCGTAGCATTCAGTGCTGTGCGCATTTCCTGCTCGGCGGCCAGCGGCTGGCGGATCGCCCAGGCGATCGTCTCGCCTTCGTTCAGGGCTTCGGCCAGCAGCAGCGAACCGTCGCCATTGGCGGAAAGGATGGCGATCCCCGGCTCGTCCGGATGGCGCACGACGGCGATCTGGTGGAGCGGCGGCTGATCGCGCAGTTCCGGCGGCAGGGTGCGAGTCAGGCTGTCGATGGCACGGTGGCCGCCGACACGCACCAGTTCGTAGCCGCGACATTGCTCGGCAGCCAGCGCGTCACCCAGCAGGCGCAGGCCGCTTGCCCTGGCCAGACGGGCGTTGAGCCCGGGCAGGCGAATCTCGGCGCAACCGTTGTCGGTGGTCCGGCCATGCGCCCAGGTGACGGCGTCGCTGTCGATCAAGCCGGCGCGGGGCGCGCCCGCCTGCCAGTCGAAAGGCAGCCGGCTGTGGCCGCTGAAGGAGAGTATTGGCGAGTCGCCCCCTGCTTTTGCATCAGGCGCCGCGAAGACGAGCGCGGCGGCGGCCGGCTGGTCCAGTTGCCAGCCGCGCTCGGTCAACAGGCCGCTCGCCGTGCAACCGTGGACCGACAGGCAGCCGGCGGCGCGGGCCGCGGCGAGAATGGCCGGCTGGGCATGGCGGATGAAATCGCGGCTGAGGAAAAGGATGACGTTGTCGGCCCGGCTCAGTCCGGCCTCCGACAGCGCCATGCGCACCGCCTCCTGGGCCAGTTCCGGCGTCGGCCGGTGGCCGGTGACCAGACCAGTCGCCGCCTTCATACCGTCTTGCCCCGGTAGGCGCACAGATCGACGACCACGCAGCGCGCGCATTCCGGCTTGCGCGCCTTGCACACGTAGCGGCCATGCAGGATCAGCCAGTGGTGCGCATCCTTCCTGAATTCGGCTGGCGTGACGCGGAGCAGCTTTTTCTCGACCTCCTCGACGGTCTTGCCCGGGGCCAGCCCGGTCCGGTTGCCGAGGCGGAAGATATGCGTATCGACGGCGATAGTCGGCTGGCCGAAAGCCGTGTTGAGCACGACATTGGCCGTCTTGCGGCCGACGCCGGGCAGCGCTTCAAGCGCCGCCCGTTCCGCCGGCACCTCGCCGCCATGGCGTTCGAGCAGCAGGCGGCAGGTGGCGATCACGTTTTTCGCCTTGGTCCGGTAGAGGCCGATGGTCTTGATGTACTCCGTCAGCCCGTCCTCGCCCAGCGCTGCCATGGCATCCGGCGTCGGCGCCGCCGGAAACAGTCGCGCCGTGGCCTTGTTGACGCCGACGTCGGTCGCCTGGGCCGAAAGGATCACCGCGACCAGCAACTGGAAGGGCGTCGCGTAATGCAGCTCGGTCGTCGGCGCCGGGTTGGCATCGCGCAGGCGGGCGTAGAACTGCGCTATGTGGTCTTTTTTCACGGGCGTGGCGAGAAGTCGATTGTCAGGCGCTTTGCGATGCGCCATATTGTGGAAAACAAAATTCTACCTGACAGAGGAGAGACCCTCATGCCGGATAACACTGATGGCGGTCGAATTGCACTGAACCAGTTGCTCGAGGGCAACCCGGTGGCGACCATCGTCATCGATGCCCAGCATCGCGTGTCCCACTGGAATCATGCCTGTGCCGTACTGACCGGCGTTCCCGCTGCCGAAATGATCGGGCGCGCCGAGCAATGGCGTGCCTTTTACCCAGCGGCGCGACCGATTCTTGCCGACCTGGTCATCGATGGCGCGCTCGATGCCATGGTCGGCCAGTATTACCAGGGCAAATTCCGGCGCTCGGCGCTGGTCGAGCATGGCTACGAAGTCGAGGATTTCTTCCCTGCCTTCGGTAAGGACGGACGCTGGCTGTACTTCACGGCTGCCCCGATCCGCAACGCGGCCGGCGAGATCATCGGCGCCATCGAAACATTGCAGGACGTTACCGAACGGCGACGGGCCGAGGCCGCCCTGCGCGACAGCGAAGCCTATCTGGCCCAGATTGTCGATGGTTCGTCGGTGGCCATGCTGGTCATCGACGCCGCGCATCGCGTCACCCACTGGAACCGCGCCTGCGAAGTGACGACCGGCACCCTGGCCAAGGATGTCATTGGCACTCAAGACCAGTGGAAGGCGTTCTATGCCTCCAGCCGCCCGATCATGGCCGACCTGGTTCTCGATGATGCCAACGAAAGCACGGTTGATCGCCTGTATCACGGGCGCTACCGGCCGTCGCTGCTGATTCGCGGCGGCTACGAAGCCGAGGATTTCTTTCCGCATTTTGGCGATCGCGGTCGCTGGCTGTTCTTTACCGCCGCGCCACTGCGCAATGCGGCCGGCGAAGTCATCGGCGCCATCGAAACCCTGCAGGACGTCAGTGAGCGCCGGCGTGCCGAAGAAGCACTGCGCGACAGCGAAGAGCGTTACCGCAGCCTGAGCCTGACCGATTCGCTGACCGGCCTGTTCAACTCCCGCTACCTGCACGAACGCCTGCCGGCCGAGATCGAGCGGGCCAGCCGCTATGGCCGGCCGCTTTCCCTACTGGTTCTCGACTGCGACAACTTCAAGAGCATCAACGACCGCTACGGTCATCTCGAGGGCGACAAGGTGCTGATGAGCCTGGCCGAGGTCATTGGTTTGTGCCTGCGCCGCTCGGATAGTGCCTTCCGATATGGTGGCGAGGAATTCGTCGTACTCCTGCCGGAAGCAGGCGAGCAGGCCTCGGTGGCGCTCGCCAATCGCCTGCGCGAGATGTTCGCCAATCAGAAAGTACTGACCGCCGCCGGCGAGGAAATCTGCTGTACCGTCAGCGTCGGCGTCTCGCGCCATGTGCCGGGCGACACCGAAAGCTCCCTGATTCGCCGGGCCGACGAGGCCTGTTACAGCGCCAAGGATCAAGGCAGGAATTGTGTCGTTCTGGCCGGCTTGGGCGTCTAGTGATCTGCTTCGCAGATAACCGAACCATAAAGCTTGCCTTTGCACCTGTGGCGTTGTTGCTCATCCTCGCGATAGCGACGGCTATCGCTGCGGTTCGCGCCTAGCCACAGGCGCAAATTCTGCGCTTTCTGTAGTTCGGCCATCTACGAAGCAGACCGCTAGCGAACGCCAGCTTTCAGTTGTTTCAACATGACCTTGCGGCTGGTCGGCGAGGCCTCCGGATCAAGGCTGCGCGCCCGCAACTGGCCGCAGCCGCCGTCGACATCCTGGCCGGCCGAGTTGCGCACCGTGGTCCGGATGCCGCGCGCGTGCAGATAATGGGCCAGCGCGGTGACGCGCTCGAGCGGCGGGCGGCGGTAGCTCAGTGCGGCCGTCGTGTTGTAGGGGATCAGGTTCATGATCGCGTACTTGCCGGTCAGCAGGCGGACAATACCGTCCATTTCCGCTTCGCTGTCGTTGACCCCGTCGATCAGCGTCCATTGGTACTGGATCGGGTAGCCGGTCGTCCGGGCGTAATGCTCGGCCAGCTCGACCAGTTCGGCCGGATCGATGCGCGACGCCTTGGGCAGCAGTTCGGCGCGCAGGTCGGCGCGGGTCGTGTGCAGCGAGATGGCCAGCGCCGGTTTGACGCGCTCTTGCGGCAGGCGTTCGAAGACGCGGCGGTCGCCGACCGTCGAGAAAACCAGGTTCTTGTGGCCGATAGCACCGGCCGTACCGAGCAGGTCGATGGCTTCGAGCACGTTGTCGATGTTGTGCGACGGTTCGCCCATGCCCATGAAGACGACACGCCGCACCGTCCGCAGGTGCCGGGCCAGCACCACCTGGGCGACCATTTCGCCGCTGCTCACCTGGCGCAGCAGGCCGTCGCGGCCAGTCATGCAGAAGGTGCAGCCGACCGCGCAGCCGATCTGCGTGGAAACGCACACGCCGTCGCGCGGCAGCAGTACGCACTCGGCCATCTGGCCGTCGGCCAGGTCGACCAGCAGGCGCGACGAACCGTCGTCGCCCGGGTGTTCGGAGCGCATGCGGGCCAGGCCGGAGAGTTGGGCATCAAGAGCAGCCAGGGCGTTGCGCAGGGCCAGCGGCAGGTAGTGCTCGGCCGGCTGTGAGCGCGGTCCGGCATCGAGCGGCTTGCCTTGCGTCCAGGCGCGCAGCACGCGGTCGACGTGGCAATCCCTGGCGCCGGTGGCGAGCAGGGACTGGCGGAGGGTTTCGAGTTGCATGGGGGACTTGGCGGCAGGCCCGCGCCGGCCGTCGGTGTCTCAGCCGAGCGCTTCGACCGGCGTCGGCGGCTGTAGCCGGGCGCGGGCGGCGGCGCGGGCATCCATCCAGTTCTTCCAGGCGATCATGCAGCCGAGCAGGATGAAGGCACCCGGCGGCAGCAGCGCGAGCAGAAAGCCGGGATAGCTTTCCGGCAGCAACTGGATCGGCTGCAGGCTGGGGAAGACCATGTCGATGCCGCCGAACAGCGTGCCGCTGCCGAGAAATTCGCGCAGGGCGCCGAGCAGGGCCAGCGTCCACAGCATGCCGACGCCCATGAAGATGCCGTCGAAAGTCGATTGCAGCGGCGGGTTCTTGGCGGCGAAGGCCTCGACGCGGGCGAGCACGATGCAGTTGGTGACGATCAGCGGGATGAAGATGCCGAGCACCAGGTAAAGCTCGTGCAGGTTGGCGTTGAACAGCAGGTCGACGACGGTGACCAGCGCAGCGACGATCAGGATGAAGACCGGGATGCGGATTTCATGCGGGATGAAGTTGCGCAGCGAGGCGACGGCGACGTTCGACACCGCCATGACGAGAATCGTCGCCAGCGACAGCATGATGCCGTTGACCGCATTGGTGGTCACCGCCAGCAGCGGGCAGAGACCGAGCAGTTGGGCCAGCGAGCTGTTCTGCTTCCAGATGCCGTTGCGGGCGATGGTCTGCATTTCGTCGCGGGTGATCATTTGGCGGCTCCTTCGGCAAACAGCCGGTCGCGGTTGGCCGCGGCCCATTGGGCGGCCTTGAAGACGGCCCGGGACACGGCGCGCGGGGTGACGGTGGCGCCGGCATAATGGTCGATGCGGCCGCCGTCCTTCTTGACCTTCCAGTCCTTGTCGGTAGCGCCGGCCAGCGTCTTGCCGGTGAACTGGGTGATCCACGGCCGGGCCTTGTTCTTGTCCTTCTTGACCTCGATGTAGTCGCCGAGGCCCGGCGTTTCCTTGTGCTGGATGACGCGCACGCCGGCGACCTGGCCGTCGGCGCGGATGGCGACAAGCAGGCGAATCTTGCCGGCATAGCCGTCCGGGGCGACGGCCTCGAAAATGGCGCCCACCGGCTGGCCGGCCTGGCGGGCGACGTAAACACTGCTGGTTTCGGCCAGGCCGAGTTCCGGCGTCGGCGGCAGCGTGATGGCTTCCTGGAGCAGCGCGTTGTCGTATTCGGCGCGCGGCAGCACCTCGTCGATCAGCTTCATTTTTTCTTCGACCGCCGAGGCTTCGATGGCCGGCTTGGTCCACAGGTAGGCAGCGGAGAGCAGGCCGGTGAAGACGATCACGAAGACGAAAAGGATCGCCGCCGTGCGCACGGCCATGCCCTGGGCGGTGAATTCGCGGACTTCGCTCATGCCTTGTCCTTCATGCCGAAAATCCGCGGCTGGGTGAGCAGGTCGATGACTGGCGCGCTGAGGTTCATCAGCAGCACGGCGAAGGCGACGCCATCCGGATAGCCGCCGAAGACGCGGATGATGTAGGCGAGCAGGCCGGCGCCGGCGCCGAAGATCAGTTTGCCGCGCGGCGTCGTGCAGCCGGAGACCGGGTCGGTGGCGATGAAGAAGGCGCCGATCATCGAACCGCCGGAGAACAGGTGGAACAGCGGACTGGCGAACTGCGCCGGCTGGTACAGCCAGAGGGCGCCGGAAATGAGGAGCAGGGCACCGATGAAGGCGACCGGCACGTGCCAGGTGATCAGCTTGCGCTGCCACAGCCAGAGGCCGCCGAGCAGGTAACCGGCGGCGACCCATTCCCAGCCGCGCCCGGCGAAATTGCCGTAGATGTCCTGGTTGGCCAGCAGCTGGACGACGTTGACGCTGCCGTCGCCGAGCTTGAGGGCGGTCTTCATGGCATCGAGCGGCGTCGCGCCGGACAGCGCATCGACGCGCGGCGCCAGGCCGAGGATGACGTTGACCTGGTCGACGAAGGGCAGTTCGAGGCCGACGTTCGGCCATTGCGACATCAGCGCCGGGAAGGCGACGATGCAGACGGCGAAGGCGACCATCGCCGGATTGAACGGGTTCTGGCCGAGGCCGCCGTAAAGGTGCTTGGCGACGACGATGGCGAAGGCGGTGCCGGTGGCGACCAGCCACCACGGGGCGAGCGGCGGGAAGGTCAGGGCGATCAGCCAGGCGGTGACGATGGCCGAGCCGTCGGACAGGAAGAGGGCCTGCGGCTTCTTCTGCAGGTGCAGCATGACGGCTTCGGCGGCCAGCGCGGCGAGCGTGGCGATGACCAGCTGGACCAGGATGGCCGGGCCGACCAGCCAGGCGTAGGCGGCGATGCCGGGGATCAGCGCGACGCAGACCTGGATCATCACCTGGCTGACGCTGACGTCTTTGAGAAGGAAGGGGGCGGGAAGCATGGCTGCTAGTCGTTAGTTATTAGCTGTTAGCGGGCGGGGGCTGGTCGGCCGCAGACGAAACGGATGCAGGCGATTCGGCTTGCGCCGGCCCGCTCGATTCTCGATCCTCGATCCCCGCACCTAACCTTCTGGCTTCGATTTCGGCGACTTCATGCTGCTGTTTGGGCGTCAATTGCTCGACATTTTTCGGCTGAACGGCCTCGCGCTGGGCTTTGGCCCGGGCCATGGCGGCTTCGATGGTGGCCCTTTTTGCGTCTTTTTCCGTGCTTACCGTAGCATTTGCTTCTAGAGCGGCCTTTTCGGGTGCGGCCTGGCCTTCGGCCGGGACTGCGGCGGCTGCCGCTTCGGCAGCTTTCTTGGCGGCCTGGGCGGCAGCTGCCTTGGCCAGTTTTTCGGCCTTCTCGGCCTTTTCGCGCTCTTCGCGCAACTGCTTGAATTCGAAGCGGGCCTTGGCCTGGTCGGCGGCGTTCTTTTCGCGTTCGCGCGCCCAGATTTCGCTCTTCGCGAAGCGGAAATACTGGACCAGCGGAATGCGCGACGGGCAGACGAAGGAGCAGCAGCCGCATTCGATGCAGTCGAAGATGTTGTATTCCTGCGTCTTGCCGAAATTCTTGGCGCGTGAGAACCAGTACATCTCGAACGGCTGCAACTCGTGCGGGCAGGCCTCGGCGCAGGCGCCGCAGCGGATGCACGGCATTTCCGGCGCCTGGGGCGGGAACAGGCGCTCCGAGTGGGCGATCAGGCAGTTGGTCGCCTTGACCACCGCCACCTGGTCGTTCGGCACCAGGAAACCCATCATCGGGCCGC
>CAIXSK010000108.1 GCA_903922075.1 uncultured beta proteobacterium
AACGATGCCGGCAACCTCGACGACATCCGCGAATTCACTTCGCCGGAGATGTTCGCCGAAATCAAGATGGGCATGGCCGAGCGTGGCAACGCCAAGCAGGAAACCGATGTCGCCCAGCTGAACGCCGAAGTGATCGACGTCGCCGAGGAAGCCGGCCGCTACATCGTCAGTGTCCGCTTCACCGGCCTGATCAGCGAGCAACCGGGTGCCGCTCCCGCGCCATTCGACGAGATCTGGCACATGGCCAAGCCGACCGATAACAGCCGCGGCTGGGTATTGGCAGGCATCCAGCAGGTCCAGTAAGTTTCGATTCCCCCAAAAAAGCCGGCATGGGCGATGGCCCATGCCGGCTTTTTTTTGATTTATCGGCTCGCCTTCGGATTGCTGGCTCGCATACTTCGTTGAACAACGACGCCTCCGGTGGCATAGTTGCTATTACTAAAGCATTACTCAACCCCGGACACAAGGCCGCATCCGACGAGCCAGCGCATGTCAAAGTCATCAATCAGCACGTCAGCGGCAAGCACGGCTCTCCGTCGAATTCTGCGGCAGCGGCTGCTTGAGCGCGGCCGAACCGAGTGGAGACGCCGTCGCTTCGGCGCCTGGCGGCTCGGCCCGCACCGGATGTTTTGATCATGCCCGGACGCTTCGGCTTGGGCTCAATGGGGCGACTGCAGCGTTGGGTTACGGCGGTGCTGCTGGCGATGGATTCGCTGGCCTTCGCCCAGCCTGAATCGGAGCCGCAGATCGAAGCAGCCTATCTGGTCAATTTCATGAAGTATGTCGAGTGGCCGGTGACGACGCGCATGACTACGACCATCTGCCTGTTCGGCCGCGACACGCTGGGGGCCAGCCTGGCAGCCTACGAAGGGCGCTCGGTCGGTGGCAAGGAACTGGTCATTCGCCGGGCCAACAGCCCCGACGACATGCCGCATTGCCAGCTGGTTTTCATTCCGGAGGTCGAGGAGGCGCGGATCGGCGCCGTGCTGCGCTGGGTCGACGGCCTGCCGGTGCTGGTGGTCAGCGATAGCGATGGTTTTGCCTGGATGGGCGGCGGCATCGAATTGTTACGCAGCGACGGTCGAGTACAATTCGTTGTCAATAACGATGCGCTGGCTCGAGCCGGCCTTAAACCCGGCTCCCAGATGCTGCGTCTGGCCCAGCGGGTGATTGGAGGGGAACGTTGAGGGCCGGCCACACTATTCGTCAGAGGATCGCCCTGGCCATCGCGGCCTCGCTCGGCGTCGGCCTGCTGCTCTCCTTTCTGACTTTCTCGGTCCGCGAGATCGACCAGCGCCGCCAGGCCAAGACGACCGAATTGCTCGCCATGGCCGACGTGGTCGCCTTCAATGCATCGGCCGTGATCGAGTTCAAGGACGTTCGGGGCGCCAGGCAGCTGCTCAGTTCCTTCGGCGAGCACCCGGATGTGCTGAGCGTTCGCCTGCTCGGCATCGACTCGGATTTCCGCTATGGCTTCGACGCCACCAACCGGGGGATGCCCGCCCAGGTCGCGCTGGGTGACCGAGCGCACCGCGAACGGGCGATCTATGCCGATTGGTCCACCGTTACGGTCGCCGTTCCCATCCGCTCGGCGGATGGCGTCGTCGGCAGCGTTTCGATCACCGCCAGCCTGGCGGCGGTCTGGCGGGCGATCCTCTGGAACCTGGCGCTGTCGCTGCTGGCGCTGACCCTCTCGTTCATCATCGCCTTCGCCATCGGCCGCCAGATGCTGGCGTCCATCCTGGCTGCCCTCGGCTCGCTGACCGAGACGGCGCAATACATCGCCGAATCGAAGGACTATTCCCGCCAGGCCCGGATTTACTCCGACGACGAAATCGGCCATCTCGGCAAATCCTTCAATTCGATGCTGACCGAAATCGCCGAGCGCGACCGACAACTGGCCGACCAGCGCGATCATCTCGAGGAGACGGTTCAGGAGCGGACGCAGGCGCTTTCGCTCGCCAAGGAGGCCGCCGAGGCGGCCAGCCGTGCCAAGAGCACCTTCCTGTCGAACATGAGCCACGAGTTGCGCACGCCGATGAACGCGATCATCGGCATGACCTACGTGCTCAAGCGCCACAACGGCGATCCGGCGCAGATCGACAAGCTGGCCAAGATCGACCGGGCGGCCAACCACCTGTTGCAACTGCTCAACGACATCCTCGATCTGTCGAAAATTGACGCCGAGCGGATGACGCTGGAGCAGACCGCCTTCTCGCTGCCGGTTCTGGCCAACGACGTGGCCGATCTGCTGGCGCCGCGCGCCGAATCGGCCAGCCTGCATCTTTTTGTCGATATCGACCCGCACCTCAAAGGCCTCCGACTGCTCGGCGACCCCCTGCGCCTGCAGCAGGTGCTGCTCAATCTGGCCGGCAACGCGATCAAGTTCACCGAACACGGCGAGGTGCGCGTCGTTGCCCGTATCACCGACCAGGACAGCGAATCCGTCCAGGTCGAACTGGCGGTCTGGGATACCGGCATTGGCATTCCCCCGGAGGCCGTCGAGCGCATCTTCAACCCCTTCGAACAGGCCGACGGCTCGACGACGCGCAAATTCGGCGGCACCGGCCTCGGCCTGCCGATTTGCCAGCGCCTGGTGCGTTTGATGGGTGGTGAAATCAAGGTGGTGTCGACGCCGGGGACGGGCAGCGTCTTTTCGTTCGTCATCCGGCTGAGCCGGGCCGTGCCGCTGGCCGAGGCACAGCCGGATAACCGGCAATCGGGTGCCGAAGCCGAGCATCTCCTGCGCACCGAGTTTTCGGACATCCGCGTTCTGGTTGCCGAAGACGACTGGGTCAATCAGGAAGTGTCGCTCGAACTTTTGCGCGAAACGCTGGGACTAGCGGTCGATGTCGCTCCGGACGGGGCAGAGGCGCTGGAATTGGCGCTGAAACGTCGCTACGACCTGATCCTGATGGACATGCAGATGCCTGTCCTTGACGGCATCGGCGCCACCCAGGCCATCCGCGAGCTCGATGGCTATGCCGAGGTGCCGATCATCGCGATGACTGCCAATGCCTTCGCCGAGGACCGTACCCTGTGTCTCGACGCCGGCATGAATGATTTTGTCGCCAAGCCGGTCGATCCCGACCGCCTGTTCGTCATCATGCTGCACTGGTTGCGCCAGCACCGGGAAAGCGCCGTCAGCTTGAGCAGCTGACCTCCAGTCCGCTCGCCCAGTCGGGCGGCAGGGCTGCGTAATCGTCGAATTCCGGCTGCTCGTCATAGGGGCGACGCAGGCAGGTCAGCAGGCGCTGCACTTCTGAAAAATCCTTGTCCTTCGCCTTTCTGATCGCCGCTTCGGCCAGCCAGTTGCGCAGCACGTATTTGGGGTTGGCCGCCCGCATCGCCGCCTGTCGCTCGCTGTCTTCCCACGGCGTCCGGGCGAGTCGGGCGCGCCAGCCGTCGAGCCAGTTGTCGCAAGCCGAACGGTCGATGAACAGGTCGCGGAAGGCGTTTTCCGATTTTGGCCTTTTTTCCGGGCTGACCGTAGGGCCAGCCTTTGTTTCTATGGTCGTAGCATTCAGGTCCGACAGCATCCGGAAGAAGGTCGTGAAGTCAGGCCGGTGCTGCTGCAGGAAGCCGAAGGTCTCGCCGATGAAATCGACGTCGTCCGGCAGTCCTTCGCGCAGGCCGAGCTTGGCGCGGAACAGGCGCTCGAAGGTGGTCTCGAAGGCGGGGCCATAGGTCTCGTCGACCGCCGCCCTGGCCACCATCGGGTCCTTCAGCAAGGGCTGGAAAGCGTCGGCCAGGCAATAGAGGTTCCACTGCGCAACAGCCGGCTGGTTGCGGTAGGTGTAGCGGCCATGCGAATCGGAGTGGTTGCAGATATGGCCGGCGTCGAAGGCCTCCATGAAGCCGAAGGGGCCGTAGTCGAGCGTCAGGCCGAGGATGGACATGTTGTCGGTGTTCATCACGCCGTGCATGAAACCGACCGCCATCCAGTGCGCGATCAGTTCGCCGGTGCGCCGCGACACGTCGCGCAACAGCGCGTCGTAGGGATTGGGCGCGTCCCGGCATTCGGGACGGAAGGTGTCGATCACGTAATCGGCCAGTTGCCGCAGCTCAGCCTCCCTGTCGCGCGCCGCCCAGTGCTCGAAGGAGCCGAAACGGACGAAGCCGGGGGCCACCCGCGTCACCACCGCCGCGGTCTCGATGGCCTCGCGGCGTACCGGCTGGTCGGCGCCGATCACACACAGCGCCCGCGTCGTCGGCACGCCGAGCCCGGCCATCGCCTCGGAGCAGAGAAATTCGCGGATCGACGAGCGCAGCACGGCACGGCCGTCGGCGCCGCGCGAATAGGGCGTCCGGCCAGCCCCCTTGAGCTGGATTTCCCAATGCCCCAGCTCGTTGCGCAGGCCGCCGAGCAGATGCGCCCGGCCGTCGCCGAGCTGCCCGGCCCAGACGCCAAACTGGTGGCCGGAATAGACGGCGGCCAGCGGCGCGCTGCCGGGCAGCAGGCAGTTGCCGGCGAAGATATCGGCAAACTGCGGGCTGGCCAGCAGTTCGGGCGGCAGGCCGAGCAGCCCGGCCACCTCGGCGCTAACACCGACCACGTAGGGGTCGGGCAGCGGCAGCGGATCGAGCCGGGTATAGAAAGCGGCCGGCAGGGCGGCAAAGCTGTTGTCGAAAACGGGAAGTTCAGGCGTCAGGGGATCGGGGGCGTTCATGTTGTCGGGTTTCGGGCAAGGATTTCGGGCTTTCCTGGCAGGCAGCAAGCGGCGTGCCGGCACAGCCAACGGTCAGAACACGAAAGCGGCCATTGGTTCGCGGCAAAACGGGCAATCCACTAAACTGGCGGGATGCGCCGCTATCCGATCTCTTTCGTCTCCCTCACCGCCCTTGGCGTGCTCTGCGCCATTCCGGGCGCCCTCAGCCTGGCCGGTTTCGGCGCCCTGCTGCACCCCGTACTGGAAGACCCGATGGCCGGCCTGGCCTTCATCGTTTCCGCCGTCGCCCTGATCGGCTCCGGCGCTTTCCCGCTGGTCATCGAGAAACTGAAGGAAAACGAGGAGCGAGGATCGCCCGGCTAGTCCTCGCGCATCAGTCGCCAATACTGAAGCTTCAGCATGGCGGCCGCCCCGGCGACGATGGCCAGGAAGGTGACGATGGAGCCCAGCGCCAGGGTCGAAAACCCGGTGATCCCCTGGCCGATCGTGCAGCCCATCGCGACGACGCCGCCGAAGCCCATCAGCGCCGCACCGAGCAGGTGGCTGGCGGTGTCCTCGACACTGGCAAAACCTTCCCAGCGGAAGGCGCCGGTCAGCACCGACCAGGCGAACGAACCGGCAATCACGCCGAGCGCGGAGGCGATGCCGAAAGTCATCGTCCGGCTGGTATCCGACCACAGCATCAACAGTTCCAGCGTATAGGCCTGCGGGGCAACGAAGGTCAGCGACTCCATGCGGCCGCTGTTGGTCGCCAGGAAAGCTTCCTCCAGCGTCTCCGGATGTTCGGCCACATAGCCGAGGTGACCGCTGACATACCATGCCGCAACGACGGTCAGGCCGATCCCGAACCCGCCGAGAAGGTTGTCCAGGGTCCAGAAATCGCGTTTGGCCAAGGATGCTACGGTCAGCCCTCCACCGATGGCAAAAACCGAGAGCAGCAGCGCCGTCTTCGGATCCATGCCGGCCGCCGCCAGCAGGGCCGGCACATCCTGCCCGCCGGGCAGGGTGATCGCAGCCTTTTCCAGTATGTTGACGCGGAAAACACCGAGCACGCCGCGCATGGTCATGTAGGCGACCAGACCGAGCACGACGAAAACGACCACCGATTTCAGGTTGCCACCGCCGATGCGGATCAGCGTCTTCGAGCCGCAGCCGGAGGCGAGCACCATGCCGACGCCGAAGGCCGCCCCGCCGACGATATACGACAGCCAGATGAAGTTCGGCGACCGGTAGATCGACTTGCCGAGGTCGATCTGCCCCGTCGCATGCAGCGCTCCCGCGCCAAGAATGGCGACGCCGATGGCCAGCAGCCACATGCGCATGCGGCTCCACTCGCCCATGTTGACGATGTCCGAGACGGCGCCCATGGTGCAGAAATGGGTTTTCTGGCCGATGGCGCCGAAGACGAAGGCGACGGCAAAGGCCAGCCAGACGACGGTGGTGGACGAGGCGGCTGCGTCCATGGTCAAGCGCGGTAAATGGTGGGATCGGTCAGGCCGGCGGCGGCAAAACCTTCGGCCCGCAGGCGGCATGAATCACAGACCCCGCAGGCGCGGCCAAGTTGATCGGCCTGGTAGCAGGAAACGGTCTGGCTGTAGTCGACGCCAAGCGCCACGCCGGTACGGATGATCTCGGCCTTCGACAGGCTGATCAGCGGCGCGTGGATGGACAGCTTGTGCCCCTCGACACCGGCCTTGGTCGCCAGGTTGGCCATCGTTTCGAAGGCGGCGATGTATTCCGGCCGGCAATCCGGATAGCCGGAATAATCGACGGCATTGACCCCGACAAAGATGTCGCGGCTACCCAGCACCTCGGCCCAGGCCATGGCCAGCGACAGCATGATGGTGTTGCGGGCCGGCACATAGGTGACCGGAATGCCCGGCTGGACGCC
>CAIXSK010000109.1 GCA_903922075.1 uncultured beta proteobacterium
CCGGACGCGGCCGAGGATTTCGTCGCGGGCGCTCATGCCACCCGGTTCTGCGGCGTGCCGGCCGCGAAGGCTTCGATGTTGGCGATCAACTGGTCGGCCAGCGTCTGCATGGCCGGCCGGCTGGACCACGCGACATGCGGCGTGAGCAGGAAATTGGGCAGGGCGAGCAAAGCCGGGTCGAGCAGCGGATGCCCGGCCGGCGGCGGTTCGACGGTGACGACGTCGAAGCCGGCGCCGGCGATCCAGCCTTCCTTGAGCGCCCGGACCAGCGCCGCTTCATCGACGATGCCGCCGCGTGCGGTATTGATCAGCAGGGCCGAACGCTGCATCGCCCGCAGTTCCGTCTCGCCGATCAGGCCGGTGGTTTCGGGCGTCAGCGGGCAATGCAGGCTGATCGCGTCGGCCGTCGCCAGCACCTCGGCGAAGGCGGTGTAGCCGGGGCGGACGGTCGTCGCCCCCTTGTGTTCGGCGCGCAGCACGCGCATGCCGAAGGCCTCGGCCAGCCGCGCCACGCCGTTGCCGAGCGTGCCGCTGCCGACCAGGCCGAGCGCCGCACCGTGCAGGTCGCGGATCGGGTGGTCGAACAGGCAGAACTGTTCGGCACGCTGCCAGGCGCCGGCCTGCAGCGTTTCGCGCCAGGCGACGAGGTTGCGCGAGAGGGCCAGCAACAGCGCCATGACGTGCTCGGGCACGGTGTGTTCGGCATAGCCGCGAATGTTCGAAACGACGACGCCGCGCGCCCGGCAGGCGTCGAGATCGACGTTGTTGGTGCCGGTCGCCGAGATGGCGACCATTTTCAGGGCGGGCAGCGCCGCGATGGCGGCAGCGTCGAGCGGCACCTTGTTGGTGATCGCGATGTCGGCCCCGGTCAGCCGCTCGACGACTTGCGCCGGCGTCGTCGCGGGATAATCGACCCACTCGTGCGCGAAGGCCGGCCGCCGCATCGCGGCGATGACCGATTCGCTTTCGAGCTGGACGATGCGCATCAGCCGACGATCATCTCGAACGGCGTGCCGGCCGCTTCGGCAATGGCCCCAACCTGGGCGCCCAGCGCCGCCTGGCCGCTGTAGACCAGGCGATCGATGCCGGCCTGGCACAGGCCTTCGATGGCCGCGCTGTCGCCCTGCAGCAGATTGAGCACGCCGGCCGGCCAATTGGCCCGGGCCGACAGTTCGCACAGCGCGAAGACCGCCGACGGCGCCTTCGGGCTCGGCTTGACGACGACAGCCGCCCCGGCCATCAGCGCCGGCGCGACGGCTTCGGCAAAAGCGGCGAGCGGCCGCGTGGCGTCCAGCACCAGCCCGAACACGCCGGTCTGCCCGACGCTGGCGCCGTGCAGCGCCGCCACGGCAGCCGCCACGTCGGCCTTGGCCCGCACGTCGTCGAAGCCGCATTCCTGCGCCAGCAGCTTGGCGAAGTGGCCGGCGTAGCCGTCGAGCGCATCGGCCAGTGCGGACAGGCAGAGGCGGCGCGCCGGCAGGCCCATCATCGCCCAGCCGGGTTGCGCCGCCTGCGCCGCCTTGACGGCCTCGGCCGCCTCGCCGGCGCCGCACAGCGGCACGCGACGGATGGCCTCGCCGGTGGCCGGGTTGGTCACGGTGAAGAAGGCGTCGGTGACGGTCAGGAAGGCGTGGCCGTTGATCCACATCGGAATGGCCTGCGGGCCGTCGGGGGCAAATTCCATGCTCAAGCTCTCTTTCTTGCAGAATATTGTTCGTGAAACGTCCGGGCGGAGGATACCGGCAAATCGCGCCCGGCGGTCCACTC
>CAIXSK010000110.1 GCA_903922075.1 uncultured beta proteobacterium
GTCGCTTTCGGGTCGGCCTTCAGCGCCGACACGACATCGACCCAGTCGAGCGCGTGCAGGTGGTAGAAGTGCACGAGGTGGTCATGCACCTGCAGGTTGAGCTGCATGATGTTGCGGATGCTGTTGGCGTTTTCCGGGATCTGGATCTTCAGCGCATCCTCGACGGCGCGCACCGAGGTCAGCGCATGGGTGCCGGTACAGACACCGCAGATGCGTTCGGTGAAGGCCCAGGCGTCGCGCGGATCGCGGCCCTTGAGGATCACTTCCAGGCCGCGCCACATGGTGCCGGTGGACACGGCATTGCGGATGACGTTCTTGTCATCGAGATTCACTTCCACCCGCAGGTGGCCCTCGATGCGGCAGACCGGATCGACGACGACGCGCTTGCCGGAGTTGTCGAGCTTGAAGCCCTGGGTTTCGTAAGCAGCCATCTAATTATTCCCCCTTCTGTTCGTCGCTGGTGTGTGCCGGTTCGCCAGCCTTCTGGCGGGCGCGGGCCAGCGCCGTCACGGCGGCATGGGCGGCAATTGCGGCGCCGACCGTGCCGGCGGCCGCCTTGCCGATGGTGTCGGCGTTCGATTCGGCGCCGAACGGCGTGATCGAGGTCACCCGGTCGTAGAAGCTGCCCTTGTCCCAGAAGCCCTCTTCCGAGCAGCCGATACAGCCGTGGCCAGACTGCACCGGCCAGCTGACGCCACCGTTCCAGCGCATCGACGAGCAGGCGTTGTAGGTGGTCGGCCCCTTGCAGCCCATCTTGTACAGGCAGTAACCCTTGCGTGCGCCCTCGTCATCCCAGGCTTCGGCGAACTGGCCGGCATCGAAGTGGCCGCGGCGGTAGCATTTGTCGTGGATGCGCTGGCCGTAGAACATCTTCGGCCGGCCCTGACGATCCAGTTCGGGAATGCGGTCGAAGGTCAGCATGTAGGTGACGACGCCGGTCATCACCTCGGCAATCGGCGGGCAGCCCGGCACGTTGATGATCGGCTTGCCGGAAATGACCTTGTGCACCGGGGTGGCGCGGGTCGGGTTGGGCTTGGCGGCCTGGACGCAGCCGTAGGAGGCACAGGCCCCCCAGCTGATGATCGCCTTGGCGTCGGCGCAGGTTTCCTTCAGGACTTCGACGAAGGGCCGGCCGCCGTGGATGCAGAACATGCCGTCCTCGTTGAGCGGCGGATTGCCCTCGACGGCGACGATGTAGTTGCCCTTGTACTTCTTCTTGACCTCTTCGATGATCGCCTCGGCCTGGTGACCGGCGGCGGCCATCAGCGTGTCGTCGTAGTCGAGGGAGAGCATTGACAGCACGACGTCCTTGGTCAGCGGGTGCGCCGAGCGGATGAAGGACTCGGAGCAGCAGGTGCATTCCAGCCCGTGCAACCAGATCACCGGCGTCCGCGCTTTGGTTTCCAGCGCATGGGCGATGCGCGGCGCGGCGGCGGAACCCAGCCCGAGCGAGGTCGCCGTCAGGCTGCAGAATTTCAGGAAACTGCGCCGGGTGATGCCCTGGCGGCGCAGCACTTCGTAGAATGTCTCGGTCACTGGTATGTCCCCCGTTGGTTTTGTTGCCAAGTGGGGAGCTACTACGCAAGGCGTGTGCCACGCGTCTGAATTTATATATTTATTGATCCAAATCAATGTCTTTCGGAACAATAAGTGGCGCCCTCCATCAAATCCGTTCATCACCCACAATGGTCAGCGCATGTCCATTATGGAAACGACCATTCCACCCCGGTTAGCCATTGATGCCCATCAATTCAGCCCGACGGACAATGATATTAGAATGAATTCCACAGGAGGATCAGGCGTGACCAGGATCGTTGAGTTGATAAGCACCCACTGCGACCGGGTCGCCCCCGACGCCACGCTCAGGGATGTGGCGTCACTGATGATGACATTGAAGATTTCTTCGGTGATCGTCGTCGACCAGGGTGTCGCGGTCGGCATCATCACCGAACACGACCTCCTGCGCGCCACCCGCCGTCATCATTCGCCCGACCGCCCGGCTCGCAGCGTGATGAGCAGCCCGGTACACAGCGTCCCGGAAGACATGGAATTTCATCGCGCCTACCGCGAAGCGGCCAATCTCGGCATCCGTCACATCGTGGTCGCCGGCGCCAGCGGCGAGCCGCTCGGCGCGGTCAGCGAATCGGACTTCCGAAAATTCCTCGGTCCCGATTTCTATCTCCACCTGAACTGCGCCGACACGCTGATGGAACGCCGCTTTCCACGCCTGCCAGCCAGCACCCGTCTCGACGAGGCACTGATCGCCATGGAAGCGGTGCATGGCAGTTGCGTCGTCGTGGTCGACGGTCGCCAACCCATCGGCATCGTCACCGAACGCGACATCGTCCGCCTCTTCCTGAATGGTGACGACAATCCGCCACTGGATTCGATCATGACCCGGCCCCCCGTCAGTATCCGTGAGGATTGTCCGCTGACCGACGCCGCCAGCCAGATGGCCGAGCAAGGTATTCGCCATCTGACCGTCGTCAACAATGCCGGCGAACTGGTTGGCCTGCTCACCGAGCACACCTTGATGCACCCCCTGAAGGCCGGCCTCCTCGACGAAGCGCTCGGCGACCGGCAACTGGCCGAAGAACGACAGCGCCTGGCGGCCAGCGTCTTCGACAACGCCCACGAAGGCATCATGATTACCGACCCGCACGGCATGATCGTCGAGGTCAACGCCTCCTTCACCGAACTGACGGGCTACACGCGGGAGGAAGCCCTGGGGAAAACCGCCGACCTGCTGAAATCCGGCCACCACGACGCCAGCTTCTACGACGAGATGTGGCAAAAGATTCGCGATGAAAGCTACTGGCGCGGCGAAGTCTGGAATCGCAAGAAATCCGGGGAAATCTTCGTCGTCCTGCTGACTATTTCCAGCGTTCGCAAGCGGAATGGCGAAACATCCCATTTTGTCGCCATCTTTTCCGACATCACGCTGATCAAGCAGCATCAGCAGCGGCTGGAACATCTTGCCCATTTCGATGCCCTGACCCAGCTGCCGAACCGCATGCTGCTCGGCGACCGGATGCAATTGGCGATGTCGCAAACCGATCGCAGCGGGCGGATGCTGGCGGTCTGCTATCTGGACCTGGACAACTTCAAGCCAATCAACGATCAATTCGGCCATGCGGCTGGCGACTATCTGCTGATCGAGGTTGCCCAGCGCCTGAAAACCTGTGTCCGGGCTGGCGATACGGTATCGCGGCTGGGCGGTGACGAATTCGTGCTGCTCATCTCCAACCTTTCCGATCTGCACGAATGCGACCAAGCCATCGCCCGGGTCGCTTCGACCCTGGCCCATCCCTTCCATGTCTCGGAACACAATGTCGCCATTTCGGCCAGTATCGGCGTCACCCTCTACCCACAGGATAACGCCGACCCTGAAACCCTGCTGCGTCACGCCGACCAGGCCATGTACGCCGCCAAGCAGGCCGGCCGCAACCGCTATCACCTGTTCGACCCCGAACACGACCGTCGGGCCCGCGCCCACCGTGATGAACTCGGACGCATACGCGAAGCGCTGGCCAAGGATGAATTCAGGCTCTACTACCAGCCCAAGGTCGACATGCGCAAAGGCCACGTGATCGGCGCCGAAGCCTTGATCCGCTGGCAGCACCCGGAACACGGCTTGCTGCTGCCCGACCAGTTCCTGCCGACCATCGAAGGCAACGAACTTTCCATCCAGGTCGGCGACTGGGTGATCCGGGAAGCCCTGCGCCAGATCGAGGAATGGCACACCCAGGGCCTGCATCTGGCGATCAGCATCAATATTTCCGGCAACCATTTGCAACACGAAGGCTTCGCCAGACGACTCAGTGAGCAACTGACCGGGCATCCCGGCGTGCTGCCCGGCCAGATCGAACTGGAAGTGCTGGAAACCGCGGCCCTGGAAGACATCGCCACCATCGCCCAACTATTCACCGAATGCCGGCAGCTCGGTATCAGCTTTGCGCTTGACGATTTCGGCACCGGCTATTCGTCGCTGACTTACTTCCGTCGCCTGCCCGCCGATACCCTGAAGATCGACCAGTCCTTCATCCGCGGCATGCTCGACGACCCGGAGGATCTGGCCATTGTCGAGGGGGTGATCGGGCTGACCCAGGCCTTCCAGCGCAAAGTCATCGCCGAAGGGGTCGAAACGGTGGAACACGGCCTGGTTCTCCTGCTGCTGGGCTGCGACATGGCGCAGGGCTTCGGCATCGCCCGCCCGATGCCGGCCGATCAATTGCCGGAATGGATCCGCCAGTTCCGCCCCGACGAACTATGGAGCCTGGCCACGGCCTTCCAGTGGTCACGCGACGATCTCCCGATGTTGATCGCCGAGGTCGACCACAAGCGCTGGATCAAGGCACTTCATGCCTACCTGGACGATCGCAGCAGCCAGGTCCCGACACCGCCGCTGGATAGCCATTCCTGCCGTTTCGGCCACTGGTACTACAACCACAACGGTCAGCGCTACGCCCATCTCGACAGCTTCAGGGCGGTCGAAGCGACCCACAACGACCTGCACGAGACCAGTACCCGGATGGTCCGGCTCCACGAGGCCGGAAAGCATGCCGAAGTCGACGCCATGAAACCCGAACTCGAGCGCCTGAACGAGCAACTGACGGCGTGCATCCAGGAAATCCAGGCCGCAGCGCTGATGGAAGCCCAGCGTCCATAAGTTTCTTGTCGCCGTTTATTTGATTCCCGTTAATCTGCCGTTAAACTTGCGCGTTCATAATTTGCGCCTGATTTCTTTCGGTTTTTTCCCTGATGCTTGAAGCTGACAATCTGGAATGCGTGCGCGGCGAGCGCCGCCTGTTCGCAGGCCTCGGCTTTCGGCTGGAAGCGGGGGAACTGCTCTACCTGCAGGGCAAGAACGGTGCCGGCAAAACCAGCCTGCTACGCATGATCATCGGCCTGCTGCCGCCGGAAGCCGGCGAAATCCGCTGGAAGGGCCAATCGATCAAATCCGACGACTTCCGCGCCGACCTCTGCTACCTCGGCCACCTGAACGCCATCAAGGAAGAATTGACCCCACTGGAAAACCTGCTCGCCGCCGCCCGGCTGGCCGACGAAGAACTGTCCGAGGACGATGCCATCGACGCGCTGGAGCAGGTCGGCCTGGCCGGCCGCGAGGATCTGGCCTGCAAATATCTGTCGCAGGGTCAGAAGCGCCGCGTCGCGCTGGCCCGGCTGGTCAAGGAAAAACGGCCGCTGTGGGTGCTCGACGAACCCTTCGTCGCTCTCGATGTAGCGGCGGTCGAGTGGCTGGCCGGCATCATTTCCGGCCACCTGCAACGCGGCGGCCTGGCAGTGATGACCACTCACCAGCTGGTCGACATCCCGGCCGGCACCGTGCGCGAACTGCGTCTCTCCTGATGTTCAAGATCATTGCCGCCGTGATCCGCCGCGATCTCAAACTGGCCATGCGCCGGCAGGCCGACATCGTTTCGGCCGTCTTCTTTTTCATCATCGTGGTCAGCCTGTTCCCGCTCGGCATCGGGCCGGAGCCCGATCTGCTGCGCAAGCTGGCGCCCGGCGTACTGTGGGTCGCCGCCCTGCTGGCAACGATGCTGTCGCTGCCCCGCCTGTTCGCTGACGACCATCGCGACGGCACACTGGAACAACTGGCGCTGGCACCACACCCGCTTGGTCTGGTCGTTACCGGCAAAGTGATCGCTCACTGGCTGGTCTCCGGCCTGCCGCTGGCGCTGATCGCCCCGGTGCTCGGCCTGCAGTTCGACCTGTCGGCCGACGCGCTACTCGTACTGA
>CAIXSK010000111.1 GCA_903922075.1 uncultured beta proteobacterium
CCGCGGAAAATTCCCATCGTGCTAATAGGGCGCCTGGGCGTGGATGCGCGAGCCCAGGGCAGAGGACTCGGTGGACTGTTACTGATTGATGCCCTGCAGCGCACTGTACGGGTGGCCACTCAGGTAGGTATTGCCGCGATTTTGGTTGATGCCAAGGACGCCAATACTGCGTGTTTTTATCAGCATTTCGGGTTTCAGCCCCTCCCGGATTCGCCAAATCAGTTGGTTCTGCCCATCCAAACCGTTGCGGCGCTTTTCGGCTCGCAGTAAACAGCAGGGGTCTGAGCTAACCCGGGTCGGACAGTCGATTTAATTTAGCCACACCTGCCAGCCGGTGAAATTCCGATCTTGGGCAAAATTTCCGGCCGACCGCGCTCTTTAGGAAGTCCCCTAGGGGGATAGCATTTCGTGGCCAGACGCGCCGTCAAGGCCTTGGCCGTTGCGCCAGTATCCCGAAGTGGTAGGGCGCCGCCGTGCCGAGGTCGATGTGGCGAACGGCCGTGAAGCCGGCGTCGGCCAGCCAGGCCGCACAATGTTCCGGCCGCGGGCGGATTGCCAGCGGCGGGCCGCGCGGGGTTTCGATGTCGCTGCGCCAGTGGATCACCGAGACGATGCCGCCCGGCTGCAGCGTGCGCCAGGCCTCGCGCAGCAGGACGAGCGGGGCTTCGATGTGGAGCAGGTTGAAAATCATGGCATGGCCTTGGGAGGCGCTCGGCAAGTCGGTGCCGTGGTCGACGAAATCGCGGACGGTGGCCCGGATGTTGGTCAGGCCGCCAAGTTCGGCGCGCTGATGCACCAGATCCACCATCGCCGGTTCGATATCCAGCGCGGTTACCCGGCCTCGCGTCCGCCGTGCGGCCGGCAGCGTGAAGGTGCCGTAGCCGCAGCCGAATTCGATCAGATCGAAGCCATCTTCCGGCGCCACCAGCAGGCGATCGAGGATGCCTTCCGGGGCGAAGAACGAGGCCCAGTAGTCCTCGTCCGGCATGCCGCTTTCGCGTCCCTTCATGGCTCAGAAAACCAGCACCTTGTCGGCCGCCGCGGTCCATTCGGCAAGCTCTTTCAGCGTGCTGGGCCGCGCGCCGTCGACCACCTGATCGTCGCCGATGCCGCGGGCGTCCATGCAGGTGCCGCACAAGCCGACCTCGCCGCCGACCATGCGCACCATGTCGCCCGCGTTGTAATAGCCCTCGGGTACTTTCTGGCCGCTCTTGGCGCAGTGCACCGCATCGCCGATCAGGAAGACGCGAATTTGCTCGCCGTCCACCTTGCCGAGCGCCCGCGCCAGGCGCAGGGCGTTGTAGCTGCGCTCCGTGCCGTAGGGCGCATCGTTGAGGATGAACAAGGTATTCATGACGGGCTCCCGGGGAGATTAATGTTCGATGGGCAGGCCGCCGGCGCGCCACTCGGTGACGCCGTCGGGAATCTTGTGGGCGCTGTAGCCGCGCTGGCGTAGCAGGCGGACGGCCTCGTCGGACATCAGGCAGAACGGGCCGCGACAGTAGGCGACGATGTCCTTGCCGGCCGGCAGGTCGGCCAGCCGCTGTTCCAGTTCGGCCAGCGGCATGGAGCGGGCGCAGGGGAGATGCCCGGCGGCATATTCGGCCGCCGGCCGGACGTCGATGACCACGATGTCGCCGCTACGCGCCCGGGCGAGCAGCGATTCCCGGCTCTCGCCGCTCAGGGTCTCCGGGGCCGCCGCCATCTGGTCCAGCGCCACCCGCAGTTCGACCAGATGCTCGGCGGCCACTTCGCGGACATCGATCCAGAGCTGGGCGACATCCGGGCCGCTCAAGCGATAGTGGATGAACTTGCCGGCACGCCGCGTTTCGACCAGCCGGGCCTCGCGCAAGCAGCGCAGGTGGGCGCTGGCCAGTCGCATGTCGATGCCGGCCTGGGCGGACAGCGTGTCGACGGTCTTCTCGCCCTGGGCCAGCAACTCGATCAGTTCCAACCGTTTCGGGCTGGAAATCGCCTTGCCGATGCGGGCCACGTGTTCGTAAAGCTGGGCCTTGATGGTCTTTGATTTCATGATAACAATCTAATGATTGTTAGATTGTAAGTCAAGGCCACCCAGCGACGAATCGTTCAACGCTTGGCGGCCAGCCGCTACAACAGGCCGGCGACCAGGGCGCTGCCGACCAGGGCCATCATGCCGGCAACGGTGAGTTCGACGGCGCGCAGCGTGACCTTCTTCAGCAGCTTCTTGCCCAGCCAGGCGCCGAAGAAGGCCGACAGGGTGGCGGCGATGACCAGTCTTCCCTCGTTGCCGTGCACCACCTGCCAGCCGCCGGCCTGGAAAGCCGTGCCGTAAACCGCCAGGCGGACGCCATCGACAATCACCGCGCAGACCGCGCCGGTGCCGACAAAGGCTTCCTTGGACAGGCCGGCCTTGATCAGGAAGGCGGAACGCAGGGCGCCCTGGTTGCCCGACAGGCCGCCGAAGAATCCGGACAGCAGCCCGCCCACCGGCACCCAGGAAGGCGGCAGGGCGAGCCGGGAAAAGCGCGGCGACAATTCGAGCAGCACGAAGGCGACGATCACCAGGCCGACGACCAGCTTGACCGGGGTGATCTCATGGACCGCGCCGCCCAGTTCATAGCGGGCCAGGCTGTCCAGGCCCGAGAACAGCGTCAACAGTCCGGCGCCGGCCAGCGCGGCAAGGGCTGCCGGCAGACCGAAACGGGCAACGGTGCGCCAGTCGGCATCGCGCGCCACCAGGCCGATCTTGAACAGGTTGTTGGCCAGATGAACGACGGCCGTCATGGCGACCGCCGCGGGGATCGGGAAGAAAATGGCGAAGACCGGCGTCAGCAGGGTGCCCAGGCCGAAGCCGGAAAACAGCGTCAGGGCGGAGGCCAGCAGCGCCGCCAGGCAAATGATGATCATGTCCATCCCGGCATCGTAGCCCAGGTTTGTGTCGCTATCGCTTCATCGCCGCTGCTGCAGCGGCTGCGAGGCACTCAATGCCGGGCGTAGATCGAGGTCTTGCCGTCCTTCTTGACCCGCATTGAAACAAGCTACCGGCCGCGCGGCGACGGTTTTCTGCTGCAAACCGTCAAACAAACCCGCGACCCCAACCCGGCCGGCGAAGACGTCGCCTGGGCCGAGGCGATGTAGTCGGCCCTGCAAAATTCATCCAGGCGCCCCAGCCAACCGGAAATTCTGATGGCCCGAAGTGAATCGCGCATGGTCGCCGTTGATGAGCGCCATCAGCGCCCGTAAAACTGGTCGCAAAAAAACGGCCTTCAGGCCCA
>CAIXSK010000112.1 GCA_903922075.1 uncultured beta proteobacterium
AAGCGCGTCGTCGTCGATCCGGTCTGCCGTATCGAAGGCCACCTGCGGGTGGAAGTCAATCTCGACGACAAGAACGTGATCCGCAATGCGGTGTCCACCGGCACCATGTGGCGCGGTCTGGAAGTCATCCTCAAGGGCCGCGATCCGCGCGATGCCTGGGCCTTCACCGAGCGCATCTGCGGTGTCTGTACCGGCACCCACGCGCTGACCTCGGTGCGCGCTGTCGAGGATGCGCTGGCCATCAAGATTCCGGAAAACGCCAACAGCATCCGCAACATCATGCAGTTGAACCTGCAGGTGCATGACCACCTGGTGCACTTCTACCACCTGCATGCGCTGGACTGGGTTGATGTCGTATCGGCATTGAAGGCGGATCCTAAAGCCACCTCGACGCTGGCCCAGAGCATTTCGAAATGGCCGCTGTCGTCGCCGGGTTACTTCCGCGACATCCAGAACCGCCTGAAGAAATTCGTCGAATCCGGCCAGCTCGGCCCCTTCATGAACGGCTACTGGGGCAACCCGGCCTACAAGCTGCCGCCGGAAGCCAACCTGATGGCGGTTGCCCACTATCTGGAAGCGCTCGATTTCCAGAAGGACATCGTCAAGGTCCACACCATTTTCGGCGGCAAGAATCCGCACCCGAACTGGCTGGTCGGCGGGGTGCCCTGCGCCATCAACCTCGAAGGCACGGGAGCGGTCGGCGCGGTCAATATGGAGCGCCTGAACCTGGTCAAGAGCATCATCGAGCGCTGCATCGAATTTACCGAGCAGGTCTACATTCCCGACCTGATCGCCATCGCCAAGTTCTACAAGGGCTGGCTGTACGGCGGCGGCCTGTCGGGCAAGAACGTCATGTCCTATGGCGACATCCCGGACAAGTCCAACGACTACTCGGCCGGCAATCTGCTGCTGCCGCGCGGCGCGATCATCAATGGCGACCTGTCCAAGGTGCATGAGATCGATCTCAAGGATCCGGAGCAGATCCAGGAATTCGTCGCCCACTCCTGGTACAAGTACCCGGACGAAACCAAGGGCCTGCACCCCTTCGACGGCGTGACCGAGCCGAGCTTCGTGCTCGGCCCCAACACCAAGGGTACCAAGACCAACATCAAGGAACTCGACGAAGGCGGCAAGTACTCGTGGATCAAGGCGCCGCGCTGGCGCGGCCACGCCATGGAAGTCGGCCCGCTGGCCCGCTACATCATCGGCTACGCCCAGGGCAACAAGGAATTCAAGGAGCCGGTCGATGCCCTGTTGAAGGAACTCGACGCTCCGGTCACCGCGCTGTTCTCGACGCTGGGCCGGACCGCGGCGCGCGGCCTGGAATGCCAGTGGGCGGCGCACAAGCAGCTCTACTTCTTCGAGAAGCTGATGGCCAACCTGAAAGCCGGCGACCTCAACACCGCCAACATCGAGAAGTGGGAGCCGAGCACCTGGCCGAAGGAAGCGATGGGCGCCGGCTTCACCGAAGCGCCGCGCGGCGCGCTCGGCCACTGGATCAAGATCAAGGACACCAAGATCGACAACTACCAGTGCGTCGTGCCGACCACCTGGAATGGCGGTCCGCGGGACCACAAGGGCCAGATCGGGGCGTTTGAAGCCTCGCTGATGGATACCCCGGTGGCCAAGGCCGACGAACCGCTGGAAATCCTGCGCACGCTGCATTCCTTCGATCCCTGCCTGGCCTGCTCGACGCACGTGATGAGCCCGGACGGCCAGGAAATGACGTCGGTCAAGGTCCGCTGAGCGGTCCGGAAAGGAGGCTGAAATGCTCTCTCAACAGGACATGCTGGAGGCCGAGCGGCACGGTAAACAAGTCCGTTCGATCTATGTCTACGAAGCCCCGGTGCGCCTGTGGCACTGGATCAATGCGCTGTGCATGGTGGTGCTGGCAGTGACCGGGTATTTCATCGGCAAACCCTTGCCGACGGTGCCGGGCGAGGCGGCGGAGAACTTCGTCATGGGCTATATCCGTTTCGCCCATTTCACCGCTGCCTACCTCTTTGCCGTCGGGCTGCTCGGCCGGGTTTACTGGGCCATCGTCGGCAATCACCACGCCAAGCAGATCTTCCGGCTACCGATCACCAATCCGCAGTGGTGGAGCGAAGTCTTCTTCGAGTTGCGCTGGTACCTGTTTCTCGAAAAGACGCCGAAGAAATACGTCGGCCACAACCCGATGGCGCAGCTGATGATGTTCTTCTTCTTCACGGTGCTCGCCGTCGGCATGGTGTTCACCGGTTTCGCGCTGTATAGCGAAGGGGCAGGCTTGGGCAGCTGGCAGGACAGCCTGTTCGGCTGGGTCATCCCGACCCTCGGCGGTTCGCTGCAGGTGCATAACCTGCACCGGCTGGGCATGTGGATCATGATGACCTTCGTGCTGGTGCATGTTTACGCGGCGATCCGCGAGGACATCATGAGCCGGCAGTCGCTGATTTCCACGATGATCAGCGGCTGGCGGATGTTCAAGGACTAAGCGTCTTCCTGCGTTGGCCCCGGGTGTGCGTGGTGGTGTGCCCGGGGCGTTTTTTCAGAGGCTTTCAATGACGACCAAACGCATTCTGGTCCTGGGTATCGGCAACATTTTGTGGGCGGACGAGGGCTTCGGCGTCCGTTGCGTCGAGGCGCTCAACGCCGGCTGGCAGTTTCCGCCGCAGGTGACGTTGATGGACGGCGGCACGCAGGGTCTTTACCTGCT
>CAIXSK010000113.1 GCA_903922075.1 uncultured beta proteobacterium
AGACCGAGGGGCTGGGTGCTTCGCTCATGGCGTGCCTCCGATGAAAAGATGGACCAGGGCGTAGGCCTGGATGGCGACGATGGCGGCGCCGGGGATGGTGATCAGCCAGGTCATCGCGATGTCCTTGGCTTTGGCCCAGCGCACGGCGCGCGGGCGCTCGGAGGCGCCGATGCCCATGATCGAGGTGGCGACGACGTGGGTGGTCGAGACCGGGGCGCCGCCGAGCGAGGCGGCCATGATCACGGCGGCCGAGGTCAGCTGCGAACCGAGGGCGTGGATCGGGCGGACGCGGTAGATGGCGAAGCCGAGCGTGCGGACGATGCGCCAGCCGCCGGACATGATGCCGAGCGTGATGGCCGTGGCGCAGGCGAGCATGACCCAGAAGGGGACTTCGAAAGTCGGGATGAAGCCGCCGAGGAGCAGGACCAGGGTCAGGATGCCCATGCTTTTCTGGGCGTCGTTGGCGCCGTGCGAGAAGGCGAGGCCGGCGGCGGTGAGGTATTGCAGGCCGCGCAGCCGCGAATTGGCGGCCGGGTTGGCGGCGACGAGCAGGGCGGTGAGCAGGCGGTGAACCAGGTAGCCGACCCAGAAGCCGATCAGCGGCGAGAGGACCAGCGCGGCCAGCACCTTGACGATGCCGGTCAGGTGGCCGTCGGCCAGTTCGGCGAAACCCCAGACGACATGATCGCCGCCGACGGCGACGACGACGGCGCCGGCCAGCCCGCCGACCAGCGCGTGCGACGACGACGAGGGGATGCCGAAATACCAGGTGCCGAGATTCCAGACGATGGCGCCGATCAGCCCGCAGAGCAGGATGGACAGCGAGAGAATGGGCGCCACGCCGTCGAGGGCGACGAACTTGCCGATGGTGTTGGCGACCGCCGTGCCGCCGAGCAGCGGGCCGAGGAATTCAAAGACGCCGACGATGATCACCGCTTGGGCCGGCGTCATGGCGCGCGAGGCGATCACGGTGGCGACGATGTTGGCGGCGTCGTGGAAGCCGTTGGTGTAGTCGAACACCAGCACGATGACGACGGTGGCGACGGCGAGCAGGAACAGGGCATCCATGCGTGGTGGCCCGTGGCGGGCGGTCTCCGGTTCGGTGACGTGTTGGAGACCAGTATAGCCCCGAACTACGGGTGTTTTCGGGTGGTGAGCGGCGAATGCTACGGTAAGCCGGATAAAATAAGCAAAATCGAATATTTGAGCCTGCGCCCAAATAATTCACCGGCTCTGAGACGGAGGGAATGGCGTGGCCTGGCTGTGGTTTTTATCCCTGTTCGCCGTGGGCATCGGTGCCCTGAACCTGGCCATTCGTCGCGGGCTGGCGGCGCCGCGCGTGGTCGAAAGCGGCTGTCCGGCCGGCATGGCCTGGCGGGAAGTCCGGTTGCCGACGGCGAACGGCAAAAGCCTCTTCGGCTGGTTCATCCCGGCCGGGGCGCGACGGCCGGCGCTGGTCGTCATGCACGGCTGGGGCGGCAATGCCGAGATGATGCTGCCGCTGGCCGCGCCGCTGCAGGCCGCCGGTTACGCGCTGTTGCTGGTCGATGCGCGCTGCCACGGGCGCAGCGACGGCGACAGCTTTGCCTCGCTGCCGCGCTTTGCCGAGGATATCGACGCCGCGCTGGCCTGGCTGGCCCGCCAGCCCGAAGTCGATGCGCAGGCGCTGGGGGTTGTCGGTCACTCGGTCGGCGCCGGGGCGGCCCTGTTGGCTGCCTCGCGGCGCAGCGATCTGCGCGCCGTGGTCAGCCTGGCGGCGTTCGCCCACCCGGCAACGATGATGCGGCGCTGGCTGGCCGCCATGCACATTCCCTACTGGCCGCTCGGCGCCTACATCCTGGCCTACGTCCAGCGGGTGATCGGCCATCGCTTCGACGCCATCGCGCCGTGCCGCACCATCGCCCGGGTCGCCTGTCCGGTGCTGATCGTCCATGGTCTGGCCGACGAGACGGTGCCGGTGGCCGAGGCCCGGCAGATTCACGCGGCGCGGCATGGCGATGCCGTCGAGTTGCTGTTGCTGCCGGGTAGCCACGACGACTACGCCGATCTTGGGCAGGCGGTGGCGCGTCTGCGGGAATTCCTCGATCGGGCGTTCCGCTGAGCGGCAGGCGAAAAAAAGGCGGGAGACCGGCTCCCGCCCAAGCGGAGTCTGCCTCGGGCTACTGAGGCAGGAGGAAAGCAGCTTTTTCGCGGACCTTGATGTCGGGGTTGTCGACCGCCGAAATCTCGAAGTGAATCTGGTTGGAGCCGGTCTTGCCGGCTTCCGGCGGCACACTGACGACGGTGTTGAACGAGGTCAGTCCGGCCGCGGCGGCGTCGACTTCCGGGCTGCCGGCGATTTCGGCGCCGGGCAGGCCGTCGACGGTGATC
>CAIXSK010000114.1 GCA_903922075.1 uncultured beta proteobacterium
GAGCAGCGGCAGCAGGCGCCTTACCATTTGGCCTGGAGGCCGGCGCTGAAGGTACGCGGCAGGCCGGGGGCGAAGGTGTCGAATCCGGAGCTGACGCCGGTGCTTTCGGCGTAACGCTTGTCGGCGAGGTTGTGGATGTTGGCGAACAGGCTGATATCGCGGCCGAGCGGGTAGATGCCGCGCAGGTTGAACAGGTCGTGCCCCTCGTATTTCGAGGTATTGGCCTGGTTGGACCACCAGCTGCCGAAGTGCAGCCATTCGAGCTGAGCCATGCCGGTCTTGGCGTCGCCGAAGCTCAGGCGGGTGTTGGCGATGCGGCGCGGGGCGAGTTCCATTTCATTGCCACTGTAATCGACGTTGCCGCTGCTGCCGGCGACATTCCACTCCTCGTAGGTGTGCTTGGCGTAGGAGAAGGCGGCGTCGAGGCGCCACATTTCAGCCAACTGCGCGCCGGCACCGATCTCGATGCCGCGGTGCAGGGTCTTGCCGGCATTGGTCGGCGTGCTCAGGTTGGAAATCGGATCGCGGTAGCTGAGGATGTCGTCCTTCTTGGTCATGTAATAGGCGGCGATATCGTAGTTGATCGCCGCGTTCAACTTGCCGCGCAGGCCGATTTCGACGCTGTCGACCTTGATCGGCTTGAGGTTGCGCGAGGCCACGGCGGCAGCGGTGGCCGCCCCGGCGTTGCCCGCCGCGGCCGGCCGGAAGAGCTGGCCTTCGGACGGGGCGCGGAAGGCGTGGTTGTAGGCGGCAAAGACGTTGAGCGCTTCGCTGAACATGTAGGTGGCGCCGAGTTTCGGGCTGAGGTGGCTGAAATCGACGTCGGTGTCGCCAACCTGGCCGTAGTAGGCGGACCCGGTCTGGATCGGCGTCGTGCCAAAGCGGTTGTCGAAGCTGTAGCTGACCCGGTCGTAGCGCAGGCCGGCGGTGATGCGCAGCTTGTCCACCGGCGAGATTTCGCCGTGGATGTAGGGCGAGATGCCCTGGTAGGTCACGTCGTAGTCATAGACGCGGGCGCCCAGCGTGTAGCTGGTGTAGACGCGGGTGTAGCCGCTGCCGGTCGAGGTCGTGGCGATGCGGTTTTCCAGGCGGCTGCCCGGGCTGTGGTCGAGGTCGACGCCGACGATGAGGCGCGTGCGCAGCGGGGCAAAGTCGTGGCGGTACTTGATCTGGGCGCCGAAGGACTGGTTCTCGGTGGTGTAGATGGTCGGGTCGTAGCCGAGCGACCAGTTGGCCAGCAGGTCCATCGAGTCGTTGCGGTAATAGGGCGTGATGCTGAGCAGCGCGTTGTCCCATTCCTTCTCGTAGGCGCTGGACAGGCGGAAGGCCTGGACCTTGCGCAGCGAGATCGGGGTGTAGTTGGTCTTCGGGTTGTTCAGGTAGTCGTTGCGCGAAATGGCCGAGCTGCCGGCGGTTTCCTGGTCGATGTTGGAGAAGGTGGCGACCGTCTTCAGCGTCGCGTCGTCGCCGATCGCGCTGTCCCAGCGCAGGGTGCCGCTCTGGCGGTCGTAGGCGGTGGTGTGGCGCCAGCCGTCGGTATGGCTGAGATTGAGATCGGCGCGGAAGGCATGGTTGCCGAAGGCATTGCCGCCGGTGAGCATGGCGCGGCTCCAGCCGTAGCTGCCGGCTTCCAGCGAGCCTTCGACTTCCGGTCCGGTCGGCGGCTTGCGGGTCAGCACATTGACCACGCCGCCGATGGCGTCCGAGCCGTACAGCGCGCTGCCCGGCCCCTTGCTGATTTCGATGCCGCCGGCCATCGGCAGGTTAACCTCGTACAGCGCGTTGTGGTTGAAGAAGCCGGTAGACCGGGTCGGCACGCCGTCTTCCAGGTAGAGATAGACCGGGTTGGTGGTCAGCGGCTGGCGGATGGCCGTCTGGTGGCCCTCGCCGCCGGTGACATTGACCCAGACGCCGGCCACCTGGCCCATGATTTCGGTCGGGTGCGTCGGCTTGACCTCGCGCAGCGTCTTTTCCTTGATCACGCCGATGGTGGCCGGCGTCTCGTTGATCAGTTGCCCCTCGCGGGTGGCGGTGACGGTGACTTCGCCCAGCGACGTTTCTTCGGCGCGGGCAGTGCCGGCGGCCAGGGTGGAAAGTACGGCCAGCGCCAGCGGCGCGAGTGCAAATTGTTTCATC
>CAIXSK010000115.1 GCA_903922075.1 uncultured beta proteobacterium
AGCGAGGGTTGTGGCTGGTCGCCTTCTGCTCGATGGAAATGGCGGGCGACAGGCCCTCGATCAGGTCGACATCCGGTTTCTCCATCAACTGCAAAAACTGCCGGGCGTAGGCCGACAGCGATTCGACGTAGCGGCGCTGGCCCTCGGCGTATAGCGTGTCGAAGGCGAGCGAGGACTTGCCCGAGCCGGACAGCCCGGTGATTACGATCAACTGGTCGCGCGGCAGGTCGAGGTTGATGTTCTTCAGATTGTGCGTGCGGGCGCCGCGGATGCGGATGGTTTCCATCGCTGTTGTTTCTGTGTTCGGGGAAGGGGGAACTATAGCAAGTCCGGCCCGAATGCTACGGTCGGCGGCAAAAAATGGCCATTTTTCAAATTTTGCTTCCCGAAAAATCATGAGAGCGCTTGCCGCCGGAGCAACTTGCCATCAGAATATTCTGATTTCATTTTTTGCCCCGCCATGGCCCGCCGAAATCAGTCCCTGCTCGAAGATGTGCTGCACGGCGCGGTGACGATGTTGGCCGGCATTATTCGTTGCCTGAGCAGGCTGCGGGCGGGCGTTTTCCGTCGGCGGCCGTGCGCATGGCCGGCCGAGACAGCAGTTGCGCCCGAGGTAGATGCGCTGGAGCGCATGAGTGGGCAGCAATTCGTCGGGCTGGTCGCGGCGGCCTTCCGGCAGGAAGGTTATCTGGTCGTCGAGCGCGGCGGCCGCAGGCCGGATGGCGGCATCGATCTCGAAATGTATCTGGGGCGCGACCGCTATCTGGTGCGCTGCCAGCAGTGGCGGGCAACCCGGGTCGGCCTTGAGGTGGTCCGCGAACTGTTCGGCGCGATGCGGGCCGAGCGGGCGGTCGGCTGCTTCATCGTGACCTCCGGCAGCTTTGCCGACGATGCCCGGGCCTTCGCCACCGGTCGCGCCATCCGTCTGGTGCCGGCCGAATCGCTGCGCCGGATGATGGCCGGCCAGGGCGGACGCGACGAAGCGTCTGCCGCATCCGCTTTCGGTGGCGATCTTTCGCCGGCCTGTCCGCACTGCGGCAAGGCCATGGTCAGCCGCCTGGCCGGGCGCGGGGAGGTCAGCGGCCTGTCTTTCTGGGGCTGTTCCGGATTCCCGCTTTGCCGGGGCGTGCGGGCGAAGTAGCAGACGGTGCACTGGTGGGGGGCGGGCCAGCGCGTTTTTGGCCGCTTTTTGCCGCCGACCGTAGCATTCGTCGCCGATCGGCGACGCGGGGGGCAAACCTGCTAATATTTACGCTTCGCTGCAATGCAACAATTACAAACCATAATGTCCCCCCCAACCGACCGCATGAGCCCCGAAGAACGCCGCGCCGGCGCTTCGCTGGCCGCCATCTTCGCCCTGCGCATGCTCGGGCTGTTCCTGATCCTGCCGGTGTTTTCGGTCTATGCCAAGACCCTGCCCGGCGGCGACAACCTGGCGCTGGTCGGCTTCGCGCTTGGCGCCTACGGCCTGACCCAGGCCATTTTCCAGATTCCCTACGGCATCGCCTCCGACTATTTCGGCCGCAAGCAGGTCATCGTCGTCGGCCTGGTCATCTTTGCGCTGGGCAGCTTCGTCGCCGCCTGGGCGTCGGACATGACGTGGGTGATCATCGGCCGCGTGCTGCAGGGCATGGGCGCCATCTCGGCGGCAGTGACGGCGCTGGCCGCCGACCTGACGCGCGAGGAACACCGGACCAAGGTAATGGCGATGATCGGCTCATCGATCGGCCTGGTCTTCGCGCTGTCGCTGGTCGGCGCCCCGGTGCTCTACGGCTGGATCGGCATGGCCGGCCTGTTCATCATGACCGGCGTCCTCGCCCTGGCTGCCATCGTGCTGCTGCTCAAGGCGGTGCCACCGGCCCCGCCGCCCCACGGCCACGAGAAATTGCCGCTGCGCCGGGTGATCTTCGACCCCGACCTGCTGCGCCTGAACCTCGGCATCTTCGTGCTGCACATGGTGCAGATGGCGATGTTCGTCGTCCTGCCGCATGCCCTGGTGGACCACGGCGGGCTGGAAGCTGCATCCCACTGGCAGGTCTATCTGCCGGCCGTGCTCGCCTCGTTCGCCATCATGGTGCCGGCGATCATCGCCGCCGAACGCAAGGACAAGATGCGGCCGATTTTCATTGCTGCCGTCGGCCTGCTGCTCGTCGTTCAGATCGGCCTCTTCCTGCTGCACGCCAGCCTGTGGGCGCTGGCCCTGTGGCTGCTGCTCTTCTTCGTCGCCTTCAACGTCCTCGAAGCGACGCTGCCCTCGCTGGTTTCGCGCACCGCGCCGCCGGCCGCCAAGGGCGCGGCGCTCGGCGTGTACAACACGACGCAGGCGATGGGCCTGTTCATTGGCGGTGCGGCCGGCGGATATATTGCGCAGCATTTCGGCGATAATGCTGTTTTTGCTGCCTGCGGCGGACTGATTCTCGTCTGGCTGGTGGTGGCGACTTCGATGAATTTCCCGCAACGGCGCAGCGCTGCCGCGGCGGCACAAACTGCTTAGGGGGCACTTCATGGCATCGGTTAACAAGGCAATCATCGTCGGCAATCTGGGCAAGGACCCGGAAGTTCGTTACACGGCCAGCGGCGAGGCGATGTGCAACATCACGGTGGCGACCAGCGAAAACTGGAAGGACAAGGCGACCGGCGAGAAGAAGGAACTGACCGAATGGCACCGCATTTCGTTTTTCGGCAAGCTGGCCGAAATCTGCGGCCAGTACCTGAAGAAGGGCTCGCAGGTCTATGTCGAGGGCAGCATCCGGACCCGCAAATGGACCGACCAGAACGGCCAGGAACGCTACACCACCGAGATTCGCGGTGATGAAATGAAAATGCTCGGCTCGCGCCAGGGCATGGGCGCCCCGGCGGGCGGTGGCGGCGGCTACGACAACGAACCAACCGATTACCAACCGGCCCCGCCCAAGAACAAGCCGAAGCCTTCCTTCGACGATCTCGGCGACGACATCCCCTTCTGAAAATCGACCGCTGCCGCGCCTGATGGCGCGGCGTGCTCATGTTTCGACCAGAGGTAAAGCTGCATGACCAATCCCGTCACCTTCAAGGTTCTCGAAGACATCGCCCGCGATCTGTCGAGCAGCGAGATCACCTTCCCGACCTTTCTCGACATCACCTTCCAGGTGCGCGCCGCGCTGAAGGACCCGAACCTCAGCGTCGAGCAACTGAGCAAGCTGGTCGGCGCCGAGCCGCTGATGAGCGCCAAGATCATCCGCATGGCCAATTCGGTGGCGCTGAACCCGAGCGGACGGGAGATCGCCGACGTCAAGAACGCCATCGTCCGCGTCGGCATGGAAGCCGTGCGTACCGTGTCCTTCGCGGTGGCTATGGAGCAACTGCTGAAGTCGAAGCAGATGCAGCCCTTCGAGGAGATTTCCCAGAAGCTCTGGGAACATACCTCGCACGTTGCCGCCCTGTGCCGCGTGCTGGCCCGCAAGCTGGCCAGAATCAACGGCGACGAGGCGATGTTCGCCGGCCTGGTCCATGACCTCGGCGTTTTCTACCTGATGTCGCGCGCCGCCAACTTCCCGGAACTGGTCAGCGACAAGGCCGAACTGCATGGTCTGCTGGTCGGCTGGCACGACAACATTGGCCACGCGCTGCTCTCGGCCCTCGGTTCGCCCGAGCCGGTGCTCGAAGCGGTCCGCGACCACGAGACGGATCGCGAAGTCAGCGAGGTCAAGACGCTGTCCGATGTGCTCTACGTCGCCAACAAGATCGCCAATCGCACCTCCAGTTGGCGCGATCCGGAGCTTGATGGCGAGGTCGATACCTCGATGCTCGACACGCTGTTCGATGCCGAAACACTGGCCGAGATCGTCGAGGAGTCCGAAGAGGAAGTGCAGTCGCTGAAAGTGGCGCTCGGGGGCTAGAAAGGAATTACGATTCCGAGCGGCCCATTGAGAAGGCTGCCGGATGACGGGGAACTGAATCAATGAGCAGCCACCAGCAAGCCGGCGATGTGACCGGCCAACGTTTTGCCGCCCTGGCGCTAGCCGCCCTTGGCGTGGTCTACGGCGACATCGGAACCAGTCCGCTGTATGCGGTCAAGGAAGTCTTTGCCGGCAATCACCCGATCCCGGTCACGGCCGCCAATATCTACGGCAGTCTGTCGCTCTTCTTCTGGGCGCTGATCATCGTCGTCTCGGTCAAGTACGTGACCTTCATCATGCGCGCCGATAACCGCGGCGAGGGCGGCATCATGGCCCTGATCGCGCTGGCCCTGCATACGGTCCAGGACAAGCCGCATCACGGCAAGTGGATCATGATCGTCGGCGTGCTGGGCGCCGCGATGTTCTACGGCGACGGCATGGTGACCCCGGCCATCTCTGTCCTCTCGGCCGTCGAGGGACTGGAGGTCGGCGCCCCGGCCCTGCATGCCTTCGTGATCCCGATCACCATCGTCGTGCTGTTCGGGCTGTTCTTCGTGCAAAAAAGCGGTACGGCCGTGGTTGGCGCCTTCTTTGGCCCGGTCATGCTGCTCTGGTTCTCGACGCTGGCCGTGCTCGGCCTGGTCAATATCGTCGACCATCCGGCCATCCTGACCGCGCTCAACCCGATGTACGGCCTCGAATTCCTGCTCGCCAACAAGGCCATGTCGCTGGTCGCCATGGGCAACGTCGTGCTCGCCGTGACCGGCGCCGAAGCGCTCTATGCCGACATGGGCCACTTCGGGCGCAAGCCGATTTCCCGCGCCTGGTTCGCCTTCGTGTTGCCGGCCCTAGTCCTCAACTACTTCGGCCAGGGGGCGGCCATCCTTGCCGACCCGGCGACGGCCGACAATCCCTTCTACCGTTCGGCCCCGGAATGGGCGCTCTATCCCCTGGTTGGCCTGGCCACGCTGGCCACGGTGATCGCCTCGCAGGCCGTCATCTCCGGCGCCTTCTCGGTGACCCGCCAGGCCATGCAACTGGGCTTCGTGCCGCGCATGGAGGTGCAGCATACCTCCGAGAAGGAGCAGGGCCAGATCTACCTGCCGGCCGTCAACTGGGGCCTGATGGTTGCCGTGATGATCCTGGTGTTCGGCTTCAAGTCCTCGAATAACCTGGCCGCCGCCTATGGCATCGCGGTGACCGGTGACATGGTGATCACCTCCATCCTGGCCACCGTCGTTGCCGCCAAGGTCTGGAAATGGGGCTGGATGAAGGCCTGCCTGCTGTTTGCCTGCTTCCTCGCAGTCGAGCTGGTCTTCCTGACCGCCAACATCCTGAAGATTCCCGATGGGGGCTGGTTCCCGCTGGTTGCCGGGATGGGGACCTTCATCCTGATGACGACCTGGAAGCGTGGCCGCCAGTTGCTGTCCGACCGCCTGCACGGCGAGCGCCTGGAATTGTCGATGTTCCTCGATTCGCTTGGCTCGTCGATGCCGACCCGCGTCGCCGGGACCTCGGTGTTCCTGAACGCCGACCCGAAGGGCGTGCCGCACGCGATGCTGCACAACCTGATGCACAACAAGGTCTTGCATGAACGCGTCGTGCTGCTCTCGGTGCAATTCTTCGACACGCCTTACGTGCCGGATATCGACCGGGTGGAGGTGCGCCAGATGAAGGAGAATTTCTGGAGCGTGATCATCCAGTACGGCTTCATGGATGAGCCGGACGTGCCGGCGGCGCTGGCCATGTGCGGCGATGCCGGGCTGGAGTTCAACGCGCTGGAAACGTCCTATTTCATTGGCCGCGAAACGCTGATTCCCCGGCTCGGCTCCGAAATGGCCTTCTGGCGGGAGAAGATTTTCATCGCCATGTTCCGCAACGCCGGTTCGGCGACTGCCTACTTCAAGATCCCGAGCAACCGCGTCGTCGAGCTGGGCACCCAGGTCGTGCTTTGATCTACTGCGGGCACGAGGACTGGTTCAGCCGGGTGCCGACGTAGGCCAGCTGGTCGTTGGCGCGCAGATAGATGTTCTGGGCGCGATAGGCCTGGGCCTCGGTGCGCAACAGGGCGCGGCAATCTTCGTACATCGCGTTGCCTTCCTGGCGGTGTTGCAGGACATGGACCATTTCGTGCAGCAGGAAGGAATGGTCGAAGGGGTCGTCGAGGTTCAGGCTGTCGCGGTAAAGGACACGATAGTGCAGGGCATCGAAATAAGCGACGATTCCCCGGCAGCCATGTCCGGCATCCGGGCAGACCTGGCGCTCCAGGTCTCGCGAGGAGAGCGGGACGAAAGGCGGCAATTCGGCGACCGCTACCGGCGGTAGGCCGGTGATCCGGATGGCTGCGGCCAGAAGGTAGGCGATCAGGGGGGCGTCCATGCTCTCTCGCGGTAGGCCCGTTAGTCGGGCGCCTACCGGGTAGATTGCTGTCGCCGGGAAATGTTCCCGGGACGCGCCGGCCAGCGCTTGTCGCGCTGACCGGCTAGCGGTGCGGCAGGGTACTCAGCGCGTCTCGACCGGGGCGTTCGCCGGCGGCGGGTTGCGCGAACCGAGCGTCTGGCTGTCGATGCGGCGGATGTCGTCGTCGCCGACGATTTCCATCAGATTGACCACCTTCTTGACGCCGGAGGTGGTTCGGGCGACGGCGACGGCGACCTTGGCTTCGCGGTCGTTGACGATGCCCATCAGGTGCACGATGGCGCGTTCGGTGACCACCTTGATGTGGTTGGCCGAGATCTGGTTCGAGTCGACCAGCCGGGCCTTGACCTTGGAGTCGATGAAGGAGTCGGTGCTGCGGCTACCGAGCGAGGAGACCGGGCCGACGCCCAGTTCGTTGTAAACCTCGCGAACGCCGTCGATCATCCGCACCTGGCTCTCGATGGCTGCCTTGGCCTCGTCGTTCGGCACTTCGCCGGTGATCAACAGGCGGCGATTGTACGAGGTGAAATTGACGTGTGCCGTTTCCTTGTATTGATCGGGAACCTTCAGCTTGGCCTTCCATTCGGTGGCTTCGTCGTCGGTCTGGGTCCCGGTCGAGCGGCGGTCGTGGGCCGACATGACGCCGACGGCAGCGCCGCCGACGACGGCCGGGAAGCAGCCCTGCAGCATCGGCAGCACCGTGGCCAGGGCAAGGGCGGTCAGGGTAAGTTTGGTTTTGTTCATCATTCGACTCCCAGTAAAAGTGCATCGATGCCATCGCACAGGCAATGGATGACGAGCAGGTGGGTTTCCTGGATGCGTGCCGTCCGGTCGGTCGGCACGCAGAGGTGGATATCGTCGTCGCGCAGAATTTCCCCGATCTGGCCGCCATCCCTGCCGGTCAGTGCGATGACGTGCATGTCGTGTTCATGTGCCGCATTGATCGCCTCGATCACGTTGGCGGCATTGCCGGCGGCCGAAATGGCCAGCAGCACATCGCCGGCGTGACCCAGGCCGCGGACCTGGCGGGAAAATATCTGGCTCAACGCATAGTCGTTGGATACCGAGGTCAGGATAACGTTGTCGGTAGTCAGCGCGATGGCGGCCAGCTCCTGGCGTTCGGCCTCGAAGCGGCCGATCAGCTTGCCGGCAAAACGTTGGGCGTCGCTGGCCGAACCGCCGTTGCCGCAGGCGAGTATCTTGCCGCCGTTAATCAGGCAGTTGGTCATGGTCTCGATGGCGGCGGCGATGGGGGCGGCCAGCATGTCGACGGCGTTCAGCTGGGTCTGGGCGCTGTCCTCGAAGTGCTGGGCAACGCGGGCAATCAAATCCATATGGTTCAAGGGCTTGTGGGGCTGTGAGTGAGGCAATTCTACCTCACAGCTCGGCGAAGACTTCGAATGCCAGCCGTTGCCATGGATTTTTGTTGTCGCTCAGGGACGACACGCGGGCGCTCAGTCGGTCGCCGGCATCGATCGCCGCGGCGACAGCGCGGTTTTGCGCCCGGGGCACATAGCCCAGCTTGTGGCCGCGCCATTCGACCCGGATGGCGTTGCGATCGTGGCGGTTGTCGGGTTCGCGGATCAGGCTCAAGGCGTCGCCGACCTTGATGTCCGCCCAGAAAGCCTCCATCGCGTAGTACTGGCTGCCGGCCAGCGGCGAACTTTGCACCAGCATCCGGACGCTGTCGGCCTGGGCGCTGCTCAGCCAGACAAGCAGGCTAATCGTCGGCAGCAAACGCATTTTTGATCCATTCGAGTTGTTCGCCGTCGATCAGCACGCAGTCGAAGCGACAGTCGCAAGCGGGTTTGCCGGCCAGGTAGTGCTGAGCGGCGAGGACGATGCGCCGGCGCTTGGTCGCCGTGATGCTCGCCCCGGCGCCGCCGAAGTCGCTGCGGCTGCGCTGGCGGACTTCGACGAAAACCAGCGTCTTGCCGTCGCGGCAGATCAGGTCGATCTCGCCGCCGCGAATTCGGAAATTACGCAAAATAACGCGCTGACCGTAGCATTCAAGGTATTTCGCAGCCCGATCTTCGGCTTCGCGGCCACGCGCCGTGGTGGTATCGTTGCTCTTTGCCTGCATGCTGAAAAAATGACGGAAGAATCCGCTGCATTGTATGTCGTCCCGACGCCGCTCGGGAATCTCGCCGACCTCACCCGCCGCGCCGAGGAAATCCTGCGCACCGTGCCCTGGGTCGCCGCCGAGGACACCCGCCACAGCGGCCCGTTGTTGAAGCAGCTCGGCGCCCAG
>CAIXSK010000116.1 GCA_903922075.1 uncultured beta proteobacterium
AGGTAAAGCAGGAAAACCTGCTGCTTTTTACCGGCCTTCCGCTCAAACAGGCGTATTCCGAAGGCACCGCACTCCATGTCGTAGAACGCGCCATTAGAGGGAACACCGCTCGCTGCGCTCACGGCTTCGCCCCTGACGGGGGGTGTCCCTCAATTCAATTCGTTAGGCCGCTATGCCGCTCTACGCCTGGGTCTGTCATTCGTGCCACACCACCAATCCTGCGGATTCTGAAGCTTGTGGCGCTTGTGGGTGTCCCGCGGTGGCGAGTGTCGCTGAGATTGAGGAAGCCAAGACCGGTGTGAAACAACCACCGCGCTTGTCTCGAAAGCAATGGCAGGTTCTGCGGCGCGCCGAAATTGCGTCGCTTCCTTTGTGGAAGAAGCCAGCCGCCTATGCCCTCCAAGCAATGCGGGTGGTCGGTGCAGTCTTCGTCTTGAGCGGCATATTTTATTTCTCACTTGGTGCCGGGCTCATCGGGCTTGGCATCGTCCTCGTCGCCGAAGTCTTGTTCAGCCTTCTCAAGGGGCGGCCGTATGTTTGGCAGGGCAGCTAAGTGTTGCGTCTAGCCCAAAAATCGCGGCCTAACATTCCGGTCAAGGCCGCTCCCTCCGGTCGCTGGACGCTGCGCGATAAAACACCGCGCAGCGCCCCTTACCTAAAACGTTGGGCGGCGTGAAACTCGCTGACATTGTGGTTGGACTGGACACTTCAGACGACTCGCTCTGCATTGTTGCGAAGCGCCCGTGGACTGGTGATTCCGAGGCAAAACTCGTGTGTTTCACAAATGATTTCCGTGTCCCCGAAGAAGCTCGCTCCGCTGGATACGAGTACTTCCTAGAAGTCTCAACCGCGCGGGATGAAGTGCTCAGCGGGCCAGTTCCCTTGTCCGACGAACAAAAGGTGGAGGCAGTCATTTACTACGCAGAAAATGATGCCTTTCCAGACTGGTTGAATACGCTGGGAAGCAAGCAATGACGCCCAACCCTTCAATCCACCGGACCGTCAGCCAGCTGCGCTGTCTGCCGTCCGGTGATTTGGCACGTTGGGCAACATGACCGAACCGCAATCCGCAGCAGCGAAACCACGATGTGCGCCTTGTCTGGCCATACTTCTCGTAGGCGTGGTTTTGGCTGTTGCCTTGTACGGCCGAGTCGAAACCGTTGTAAAAAAGGTGTTTAGCGGCGCTGGCATGGAGCACTGCTGCACCATTGAAGGAGTACCGTTCAATTTCGTGGCGGTCTTCGTACTTTTGTGTGGAGTGGCCGCTGCCTTGCTTATTGCCCTCTTTCTTCAGGTCCGAGATTTGCAGCTTCGTCGAGATTTCGAGCGCAAGTACGGAGTGAAGCTGCCGAGTTCATCACCCAAGCCAGCAAGTTCAACCGATGCTGGCAATGGGCCTTCTCTGCATGGCTATGAACATCACGATAGTGACTAAGCTGTTGCCCAACACTGCGGTCAAGGCCGCTCCCTCCGGTCGCTGGACGCTGCGCGATAAAGCGCCGCGCAGCGCCCCTTACCTACAACGTTCCCCCATCACATGATTTTTCCATTCCTTAATTGCCCCTGCTGCAAAAGGCAAGTTGATATTTCGAGCGCAATCACATCGCGGCTAGGGCGCCAAGAGTTCAAATGCAGCTCATGCGGCGCATCGCTGCAATTTAAATCGGAAAATCGAGCACCATTGCTCCTTCTGATCGTTCAAGCTGCACGTTAGAGGGCTCAGCGTTGGGACTGGAAATTATTGAAACTGTGCTTTGGGCCGAAAAAGAATTCGGTATCTCAATTCCGAATGAAGAGGCGTTTGAACTTTCAACTGTTGGCGCCTTGTCTGGTTACATTCACAGGAAACTAGTCACACAATCGGGGGCTGAAACTCCGTCAGAAGATGAGGTGTTTTCTACCCTCAAAAACTACTTGGTCGCCCAGTACAGGATGAAGCCCGAATGGATAATTCGTGAAGCTCATCTGGTTTCTGATCTTGGAATGGATAGCTAGTGTTTATCCTGCCCTCTAACATCCCGGTCAAGGCGCGGCCTTCGGACGCTGGGACGTCCCGCAAGCGGGCCGCCCCTTACCTACAACGTTAGGTATTTGCTATGCCCTCAACTCGTTGGCAACTGGCGCTGCGTGAGAGTCAAGCTCCTGTAACTCGGGCTCTAAAGAGCTTGGGGTTCAAAAAAATTGGCAACTACTACAATCGAACCGTTCAAGATGGTTTAGTCCAAGTTGTTGGCTTCCAATCTGGGCAAGCAGTTTCCATTTTTCACGGAAACTTGACGGTTAATCTCGGTGTATATGTGCCGTGCATAGCTGAAATTGAAGGTAATGCCACCACCGGCCGCTGCATCACGGATGCTCATTGCGAAATTCGTTCTCGCCTAAGTAGTGTGGCAAATCTGGGAAGGGATAAGTGGTGGCCACTAGATGAATCTGCTTCTCAATCGGGACAGCTTATTGCTAACGCTCTCTTGAGCTACGGCGTGCCGTTTCTTGATCAGTATGCGAGCAACTCCGCAATCGTCGATCGCTTTAACCGCGACGGCGCGCTTCCCTTCCATAACTCCGCACGTAGCATGCTTGCGATTGCAATAATTCAATGGTCCGTTGGTGCTACCAACGAATCATTGAGCATGTTTGAAAAGGCATGCATGGAGCCATCTAACAATTCCCGCTTTCCAGAATACGTCAAGAAAATTAAACAGCAATGCCACGTATGAAAATACCTAACATCCCGCTCCAGCCGACCGTCAGCCAGCTTCGCTGTCTGCCGTCGGCTGAGCTTCCACGTTAGAGCTCTCAATGTTTTCACCCACTTATGCTCAGTTTTTAATCGGCTCTGTTGCTGGAGCCTGCTGTGGCGCTTGGGTTCGGGCGCTTGGCGGCCTTGCGCTAAATGGGTTTGTTGACTGGGCTCACGTAAAGTATTTTTTGCTGGGCTCACTCGTCGTTCCCGAGTTGTCCTTGTATGCCCTCGTCGCTTTTGTCGTTGTTGGTTCTCCCGTATTTTTTTGGGCTCGTCAGCGTAACCGTCTTTCCCCATGGCTGTTTGCTGGCTTGGCAGCTGCTGTCGGCTTTCTTGCGTCTTACCCCATTAGCCTTGTCCCATCATGGGCATTCCTTTATGCCTTCTCCGGGTTTGTCGGTGGCTCAATCTGTTTTGCCACAACACGAGCTCTAACATCCCGCTCCAGCGGACCGTCGGCCAGCTCCGCTGTCCGCCGTCCGCTGAGCTAGCACGTTGAACACTCGGCAACGGCAGCAAAGGGCACTCAACAGCCGTTTGACAAGGGCTTGGCAACAGGACAATTTTGGCTGGTCAGCGCCACTGCAATAGGGTAGTCAAGTTAAGGCGATTCCACGGCCAGACACAAAAAAAGCAGGGAGTCCCCTGCTTTTTTCATTTCCTGGGCTGCAAAAACTTGCCCCGGGGCAAGCGCCTACGAGCCGAACTGCTTGCTCAGGCCCTCGAAGCCGGTCTTGTAGATCCCGGTGAATATTTCGCGCGCCTTGGCATCCTCGACGCCCTTGGCCTTGAACGATCCCTTCCAGACCACCTTACTGCCCTGGCCGGCAGCAACGACGCTGAGGGTCGACTGGTAGTCGCTGACCGGCAACGGCGACTCGATGAACTTGTAGCGCAGGCTCATTTTCCGGCCATCGTAGTTCAGCAGTTCCTCGACGATCTTCGCGCCGTCCCTGGTTTCCAGCGCCCGCACGGCGCCGACCTTGTTGTTCGCACCCTTGGTGATCTCGGTTTTGGCAACGACCGGATGCCAGGCTTCGAGCTGGCCGTAGTTGCCGACCACCTTCCAGACTTCGGCCGGCTTGGCGGGCAGCGTGATGCTTTCCTCGACGGAGAGGGTCTGGCCGGCAAAGGCGGAGCCTGCCGAGAGGAAACCGAGCAGAGCGACAGCGGTAAAGCGACGGGCAGAAAACTGCAACATGGGTGTGTCTCCTTGATGGAATTGGAATGAGGCGAAACCCATTCTAGATATTCCGACGCGCTGGAGAACCCCGTATCGCCTGTGCAGGCGATTTCCCGGCTCGGTTCAGGCAAATTGCCTGCGGCACAACAAAAAAGCCAGTCGGATCGACTGGCTTTTCGGGGAATGGCTAAACGACCGTTTATTCGCCGTAGAAATTCACGTCGTACGGGTAAGGCTTCTGTGGCACCTTGGAGGCGGCGTTGCGGCCGGTGCTGTCGACATCCTGCTTCTTGTCCCACCACAGGGCACGACCGGCCTTCTGGTCTTCGACCCATTCAGGATTCTTTTCGAGTTGCTCGTTCATCCAGGTCTGATGATCGGACACGTAGCTGGTATTGACGTCACCCATTTCGCGGCTTTCCTCAAGGTATTCAAGACAATTCCGCGATTCTAGCACGCCGGGCCGGGGCTTGATCCGCGACTTCGGCCAAAAGCGACGCCGGGATGGAAAATGCTCGCCGGCAGCACGTAGAATAGCCGCCCATCAGCCAGTTGGCGGCCCATGAGGGGGCGCCCGGCAATCAAGCTCAAGAATATCCATGCCCCGACCCCGCAAACCCGATGTCTGCCCACCGACCGGTTCGGCCGAACTGGCCATGCTCGACGTTTACATGCCGATGATGAAATCCTCGGCGATCATCTCGGCCGGCCGGCTGGGCCTGTTCGAGGCGCTGGCCAGCGGCCCGCTGTCGCTGGCGGCGCTGGCCGAAAAAATCGATTCCAGTCTGCGCGGCACGACGACCCTGGTCGATTTCCTGGTCGCCATCGGCTATCTGGAAAAGCGCGGCGAAGCCGTCGCCAACACGGCCAGCACCCAGCGCTGGTTCACCAGTGCCGGCCAGGTGGACTACACGCCCGGCCTGCTATGGACGCACGAAGCCTGGGTCATGATGGGCAGCCTGGCCGAAACGGTGCGCAAGGGCGAGCCGGAAACGACGCTGTGGGAAGCGATGGTCGAGAAACCGCATCTCGGCCCGCTGTTCTCTGCCTACATGGGTGCCTTCGCCGCCGACCTCGGCCCCGACCTGCTCAAGCACGTGCCGGTCTTGCCGAGCTACCGCCGCCTGCTCGACCTCGGCGGCTCGCACGGCCTGCATTCGATCCGCTTCTGCCAAGCCTATCCGCAGCTATCGGCCGTGATCGTCGACATGCCGAGCGCGCTGACCGAAACCGGGCCGGAAATCGAGCGGGCGCAACTGGCCGACCGCATCCGCCTCAGCCCGGGCACCTTGCAGGAGCACGACTGGGGCACTGACAACGATCTGGTGTTCTACCTGTCGGTCGCCCACAACCACAGCGCCGACGAGAATCGCCTGGCCATCCGGCAGATCGGCGAGTCGATGACGCCGGGCGGCCTGCTGGTCATCCACGAATACCTGGCCGAAACCTCGCTCGACCCGCTGAACGCCGCCTTTCGCCTGACCCTGCTGCTGGAAACCGGCACCCAGACGCATCGCCACGCAGATTATTGCGACTGGCTGAAGGCGGCGGGCTTCACGGCGATCCAGCGCATCGACCTGGAGCCGCGCGAAAAGGGTTCGCTGATCCTCGCCCGGCAACGCAAAACAAAAATGCCACCCGGCAATCGCTGAGTGGCATTCGTTTTCCGGCGACGCCTCTGTCGAGGCGCCGGGAGAATCAGTCGCGGGCTTGACGACGGCGGCTGACCGCGACGAGCGCGCCAAGACCGGCCAGGAACAAGGCGGCGGATTCCGGTTCGGGAATGGCCGTCAAGGACACATTGTCCAGCGAACCGCCGACGCCATCCGAGGTGCCAACGGCGGCGAACTTCAGGACGCCAAAGCCGCTGGCGTCGGCCTGCACGTCGAAAGTGAGATCGACCCAACTGGTCGTGGTGTTGCCGTTGCCGGTAAAGACGCCGAGCGACTGACCATTCCAGAAAGCCTGGATCCTGTTGCTTGCCGCCGACACGCCGACGCGCGGCGCGTAAGAGAACGACAATTCCAGCATCTGGTTGACATTGGTATGGATCGTTTGCGAAATCCAGCTGTTGGCGGTGGTGTCGAGCTCGGCGAAGCGGACGCCATCGGCCGCGGAGCCCGCCACGGCGTTGCGGATTTCAACGCCGTTGTTGCCGGTGGTCCAGCCATGGCCGTTGCCGAAGATGCTCCAGGAGCCGGCATTGACCGAGGTGTAATCCTCGAAGCTGCCATTGATGACAAAGCTTGCCTGGGCAACGGCCGGCAAGGTCAGCAAGGCGACGATGGGAATTATTTTTTTCATGGGGATATTTCCAGTTTTTGATTGATCAGGCCGGGTTTTGGCGGCATGCCGATCGGATCGTAGCTGGAGTGGACGATTGCCAGCTGTGAAGTAATTCACCCTTTCGGCCAGGACAAGGGAATTTGCCTTCATTGCCCCGAACCCGACGGAGCAGGAAATTTCAAACTTGGCCGATTTTTCGGGCTGACCCTGGGGCCAGCCGTTGTTTCCATGGTCGTAGCATTCCTGCCTTTACGGATACAAGCCGCGCGTTGCCCTTGCTTCCAGCACCCGGCTGCAGCCGATCACGAAGGCCGCCGAGCGCAGCGGCATCCGGCGCGTTTCGGCGAGTTGCCAGATGGCGGCGAAAGCCTCGGACATGATGCGCTCCAGACGCCCGTAGATTTCCTCCTCGCTCCAGAAGAAACTGGAGAAATCCTGCACCCACTCGAAGTAGCTGACCGTCACGCCGCCGGCATTGGCGATCACGTCGGGCACGACGACGATGCCGCGCTCGGCGAGGATGACATCGGCTTCCGGCGTCGTCGGTCCGTTGGCGCCTTCGACGATGACGCGGGCGGTGATCCGCTCGGCGTTGTAGCGGTTGATTTGCGACTCCAGCGCAGCGGGAACCAGGAAATCGCAGGGCGCCGACCAGAAGTCGTCATCGGCAATCATCTGCGTGCCGGGCGCGCCGAGCAGGGTCTTGTGCTCGGCCAGATAGCGCTTCAAGGCAGCGACATCCAGCCCGGCTTCGTTGCAGACGGTGCCGCTGACATCCTGGACCGCCACGATTTTCGCCCCGGCCTGCTCGAACATCCGTGCGCTGGCCTCGCCGACGTTGCCGAAGCCCTGCACGGCAACGCGCGCCCCGGCGACGGGAATGTTCAGGCGCCGGGCCGCCTCGCGGGCCGCCACGAAGACGCCGCGCCCGGTCGCGTCCGGCCGCCCGAGCGAGCCGCCGAGCGAGATCGGCTTGCCGGTCACGACGCCGGTCACGGTGCGTCCCTCGCCCATCGAATAGGTGTCCATCATCCAGGCCATGACCTGGGCGTTGGTGTTCATGTCGGGGGCCGGGATGTCCTTGTCCGGACCGATCATCGAGCTGATTTCGCTGGTGTAGCGCCGGGTCAGGCCTTCCAGCTCGGACATCGACAGCTCCCGGGGATCGACGCGGATGCCGCCCTTGGCGCCGCCGAAGGGGACATTGACCACGGCGTTCTTGATCGTCATCCAGCCGGCCAGCGCCATCACCTCCGACAGCGTCACGTCCTGGTGATAGCGGATGCCGCCCTTGCCCGGCCCGCGCGAGGTGTTGTGATGCACCCGATAGCCCTCGAAGTGGGCGACCCGGCCGTTGTCGAGGCGGATCGGCACATCGACGATCAGCGAGCGCTTGGGATGGCGCAGGGTATCGACCCAGGGCTGCAGCGCCTTGTCGAGCAGCGGCGCGACCTGTTCGACCTGCTCCAGGAAGATGTGCCACGGACCGATATTTTCCCGGGACAGGTAGGAAGGCAACTGGTGAGGGTTGAGCATGGCTCTGTTTCCTTTCAGGCAAGCATCATCAGGGTCGCGTTGCCGCCGGCCGCCGTCGTGTTGATCGACACGACCCGCTCGGCCAGCATCCGGTACAGCGGGTAGTGTCCGCCTTTTTCGGGCGGCTGGTAAATGGCGATCAGCGGCCCCGGCGCCATGGCCAGGCGCTGCCGGTCGCCGGCCGCCAGCGTGCCGGCTTCGGCCAGGACGCCGGCCAGGCCGGCGCAGTCGTCAGGCGGCCGCCATTCGATCGCCACCGCCAGATCGTCGGGCAGGGCCGCGATCAATTTTTGCCTGTCCGGCGAGGCGACCGTAGCCGCCACGTTGCCGGTCGCCCAGACGGCGGCCAGCTGGCGCAGCAGGCCATCGCGGTCGGCGGCCAGGCAGAGCAGCCGGCCGCGCGGCGCGAAACGCAAGGTATTGCGCTCGCCGGTCGGCCCGGGCAGGTCAACCACCGTGTCGAGCAGGCTCAGTCCGGCATAGTCGGCGCACAAGACGGCGATGGCCGGCAAGCCGGTAGCCGCCGCCCATTCGGCCAGGCGGGGCAGCAGGCCGGGCGAGCCGCTTTCCCGTCGGGCGCCAATGCTGGCCGGGCGCACCTCGGCGGCCCCGGCCAGTCGGTGCAGATAGAGCGGCCCGCCGGCTTTCGGCCCGGTGCCCGACAGGCCCTCGCCGCCGAAGGGCTGGACGCCGACGACGGCGCCGATCTGGTTGCGATTGACGTAGATGTTGCCGACCCGCGCCCGACTGACGATGCGCGCGATTGTTTCGTCGATGCGGCTGTGGATGCCCAGGGTCAGGCCGTAGCCGGTGGCGTTGATGGCGTCGACCAGCGCATCGAGTTGACCGGCCGGGTAGCGCAGCACATGGACGACGGGGCCGAAGACTTCGCCGCTCAGGTCGGCCAGCGACCCGATTTCGATCAGGGTCGGCGGCACGTAGCTGCCGGCCGCGCAGCCCTCCGGCAGATCGGCCTGGAACACCGTCCGGCGACGCGCTGCCAGCCCGGCAATATGGGCGAGCAGGCCGGCCTGCGCCGGACGGTCGATGACCGGACCGATGTCGGTGGCCAGTTCGGCCGGATCGCCGAGGCGCAATTCGCGCATCGCGCCCTTCAGCAGCTCAAGCACCGGCTCGGCGATCTCGTCCTGCAGGCAGAGCACACGCAGGGCCGAACAGCGTTGGCCGGCGCTGTCGAAGCCGGCGCTTAGCACATCCTGGACAACCTGCTCGGGCAGCGCCGAGGAATCGACGATCAGTGCATTCTGGCCGCCGGTTTCGGCGATCAGCCGGACCCCATCGCGACCGGCCAGGCGCCGGTTGATCAGGGCGGCGACCTCGGCCGAGCCGGTGAATACCACGCCGCCGACCCGGGCATCGCTGGTCAGCGCCGTGCCGACCGTTTCGCCGGAACCAGGCAGCAATTGCAGCGCCGCCCGCGGCACGCCGGCCCGGTGCAGCAGTTCGACGGCCAGCCAGGCGATCAGCGGCGTCTGGCGGGCCGGCTTGGCGAGCACCGGGCTGCCGACGGCGAGCGCCGCGCTGATCTGGCCGATGAAAATGGCCAGCGGGAAATTCCACGGGCTGATGCAGGCGACCGGCCCCGGCGGCTCGGCGATTATTTCAAAATTGGCCAAAAAATCCGGCTGACCGTAGTAACGGCAGAAATCGACCGCCTCGCGCACCTCGGCCAGCGCATTCGGCCAGGTTTTGCCGGCCTCACGGATCAGCAGGCTGAGCAGCTCGATCCGGTGCGCCTCCAGGAGCTCGGCCGCCTGCGCCAGGATGGCGGCGCGTTCGCCCGGCGCCGTCGAAAACCAGGGCCGCGCGTAGGCCGCCGCGGCGGCCAGGGCATGTTCGACCTGGGTGCTGTCGACTTCGACGACGCTGCCGACTTGCTCCTCGCCCTTGGCCGGGTTGAATACCGGCCGGAGGTTGCCGGCGGATGGCGCCGGCCCGGCCTGCCAGTGCTTGCCGGCCAGCTTGTGCAACCGGTCGGCCAGTTCGCCCAGCGTCGCCTCGTCGGCCAGATCGGTGCCGGCCGAATTGCGCCGCTGCCCGCCGAAAAGATCCGGCGGCAACGGAATGTCGGGATGCCGGGCACCACCGTCACGGCGCACGCTGGCCGCCGGATCTTCGACCAGCGCCTCGATCGGCACGCCGGCATCGACGAGGCGATTGACGAAGGACGAGTTGGCGCCGTTTTCGAGCAGGCGGCGGACCAGATAGGGGAGCAGCGTGCGGTGCGTGCCGACCGGCGCGTAGATGCGGCACGGCTTGCCGAGATGCTCGGCGCCGACGATCTGGGCATAGAGCGGCTCACCCATGCCGTGCAGGCACTGGAACTCGTAGCCGGCGACACCCTGTGCCTCGGCGAGGTGGAGCACCGTCGCCAGGGTCAGCGCATTGTGCGTGGCGAACTGCGGATAGATCGCGTCGGGCGCCGCCAGCAGGCGGCCGGCGCAGACCAGGTAGGCGAGGTCGGTATGGACCTTGCGGGTGAACACTGGGTAGTCGGCCTGGCCATCGACCTGGGCGCGCTTGATCTCGCTGTCCCAGTAGGCGCCCTTGACCAGGCGGACCATGATCCGCCGGCGGTTTTGCCGGGCCAGTTCGACCAGCCAGGCGATGAGCGCCGGACTGCGCTTCTGGTAGGCCTGGACGACGAAACCGAGGCCATCCCAACCGGCCAGTTCGGGTGCGCCGGCCAGGCGCTCGAAAATATCGAGCGAGAGGTCCAGGCGATCGGCTTCCTCGGCATCGATATTGACGCCGATGTCGTAGGCCTTGGCCAGCTGCATCAGGGCCATCAGGCGCGGCCCGAGTTCGGCCAGCAGCCGGGCGCGCTGGCTGCGGACATAGCGCGGATGCAGGGCCGACAGCTTGATCGAAATCCCCGGCCCATCGAGCACGCCGCGGCCGGCCGCAGCGGCGCCGATGGCGTGGATGGCAGTTTCGTAGCTGCGGCAGTAGCGCTCGGCGTCGACCGCGGTCAGCGCCGCCTCGCCGAGCATGTCGAAGGAGTGGCGATAGCCGCGCGCCGCGTTGGCCTGGCTGCGCGCCAGCGCTTCGGCGATGCTCTGGCCCATGACGAAATGCTCGCCGAGCAGGCGCATCGCGAGGTCGATGCCCTTGCGGATCAGCGGCTCGCCGCCGCGGGCCACCAGCCGGGTCAGCGCATTGCCCAGCTCGCCCTGGTCGCGGATGGCGATCAGCTTGCCGCTCAGGATCAGCCCCCAGGTCGCGGCATTGACAAACAGCGGGTGGTCGCCGGCCAGGTGTGCCGACCAGTCGCCGTGGCCGATCTTGTCGCGGATCAGGCGGTCGACCGTCGCCGTGTCCGGGATGCGCAGCAGCGCCTCGGCCAGGCACATCAACGCCACGCCTTCCTGGCTGGACAGCGCGAACTCGTGCAACAGGTGGTTGAAGCCGGCCGCGTCGGCGAAATGCTCTCGCTCGCCGGCGATCAGCGCCGTGGCCAGGCCCTGTGCCGCGGCGCGATCGCAGGCCAGACCGTCGTATTCGGCGAGCAGGTCGGCGACGCAGGCACCCTCCTCGCGCCGGCAGGCGGCGCGCAGGGCGCTACGCAGTTCGGGCAATGCCATCCTCGCTCCTCCCTTGCGGTTGCTTCTTTGCTTCTGTCTGACCAGTGTGACGTGGTGACAGTTTCCCACTCTGCATGGGGGTTGCCTAGCGGGGGATGGCTTTTCTGAAGCCTTGTTTTCCGCCTTGAGGGCGGGCGTACTTTCTTTTGCTTCGCCTGTACGGACCGGAGACATAGGTGACAGGTGTGCGAGGACATGGGTGACACTTCTGTGCAAACTTTTTGCACGGAAGAACCATGCCCTGGGATACCCAAGACACCATGAGTCTGAGAGAAGAATTTGTCCGCCTGGCGAGCCAGGAAGGCGCCAATCGACGTGAGTTGTGCCGGCGTTTCGGCATCAGTCCGCAGACAGCCTACAAATGGTTGGCGCGGTATGCGAATGAAGGCATGGCGGGCTTGGTGGATCGCTCCCGCCGTCCTCAACGCAGTCCGGCGCGCACTCCGGCTGACGTGCAGGCGACGGTGATCGATCTGCGCCTCGCGCATCCGGCCTGGGGCGGGCGCAAGATCAGCCGGCGCCTGCAGGACCGGGGGCTGGTCAGCGTGGCCCCGAGTACGGTCAGCAGCATCCTGCACCGCCACGGGCTGATTTCGCCGCCGGCAGTGGAGGACAAGGCCTGGCAGCGCTTCGAGTACGAACTCCCCAACGCCCTGTGGCAAGCGGACTTCAAGGGGCATTTCGAGACCTTGCAGGGACGTTGCTCGCCGCTGACCGTACTCGACGACCACTCCCGCTACAACCTGCTGCTGCAAGCCTGCGGCAACACTCGCACGCCCACCGTCCGCGAGCACCTGGAGGCTGCCTTCCGCCGCTATGGGTTGCCCGTCCGCATGAATTTCGACAATGGCGCGCCCTGGGGATCGCCGAGCCAACCCGGGCAGGTGACCGAATTGGGTTTGTGGTTGATTCGCCTGGGCATCCGCCTGAGCCATAGTCGCCCCTATCACCCGCAAACCAACGGCAAGGAGGAACGCTTCCACCGCTCGCTCAAGGCCGAAGTGCTCAATGGCAAGAGCTTCTCGCATCTGGCGCAGGCCCAGTCGGCCTTCGACCGCTGGCGCAGGGTCTATAACCACGAGCGGCCCCATGAAGCCTTGCAGATGGAAACGCCGATCTCCCGCTATCGCCTCAGCCCGCGGGCCTTCCCGGAGGCTCTGCCGGCGATCGCGTATGGTCCGGATGACGAGATTGTGCGGGTGAAATGGAATGGCGAACTCCGCTTTCGGGGGCGCCAATTCAAGGTGTCCAATGCACTCCATCGGCACGATGTCGCGATCCGCCTGCGGCCTACTGAAGACGGCGTCTTTGACGTCTATTTCGCCCATCATCGCTGCCTCTCCATTGACCTTAACCAGCACGAAGATACAAACTGAACCGTCAACCATGTCCGCGTACATGTGTCCACCATGTCCCCGGTCCGTACAGCTTCGCCAAAAGAAAGTAGCCAAAGAAAAGGCGACCCCCAGGTCGGCGCCGGCTACGCCGGTCCCTTGCGCTACTCGGCAGGCCGGGCGGCTGGCTAAACTCGCCTGCGGCTCAAACACCGCCAGCCGACTGCCCCCGGCCCGCCTGCGTTGCTCAGCGCCTCTCAGGGGGACCCGAAAGGCGTCCGGGCGGAAAG
>CAIXSK010000117.1 GCA_903922075.1 uncultured beta proteobacterium
ACCCACTTGCGCGGGTAGTAGGGGTAGCACTCGGCATGCGTTGCCGCCTCTTCCGGGTCGTCGAAGGCGGCGATGATCCGCTCGCTGAGCCTGGCCTTGCTGTCGCCGGTCAGCACCCAGGTCTTCCAGGGCTGGATGTTGGTGCCGGAGGGGGCGCGGGCGGCGATGTTCAGTATCTCTTCGATCACCGACCTGGGCACCGGTGTCGGCAGAAAGGCGCGGCAGGAATAGCGGCTCTGGATGACTTCGTCGACGGCGGTTTGCAGCGGATTGTTCATGGCGGGCAGAGGGGCTTGGTAGTTGTTGTCGGGAATGCCGATTGAAAAGGATAAGTGACCGGGAATCAACTTGCCATTTTTTCCGGCCGGGTCAATGGCCCGGCCAGGGCAGCGGCGGGGCGGTCAGGCGGGGTGCCCGGCCGTCGCCGACCGGCCCGAAGCGGGCGTCGCCGCTTTCCCATTGGCGCTGGGCTCGGGCAATCGTCGCCTGGTTGGAAGCGACAAAATTCCACCACATCAACACCGGTTCGGCGAAGGGTTCGCCGCCGAGCAGCAGGAGCTTGCTGTCAGCGGCGAGGTCGAGGCGCAGCTTGTCCCGGCCGCGGCCGAGGTAGGCCAGTTCGTCAGCCAGGAAGTTTTCGTCGTCGAGCCGAACCGAGCCGCTGAGCGGCAGCAGCGCGTATTCGAAGTCCGGGCGCAGAACGAGGTCGATGGTCGTCGCCGCCGCGCTGGCGATGTCGAGGCCGAGCAGCGGCGAATGCAGGCGGGTCGGCGCGCTGTGGCCGCCGTAATCGCCGGCCAGCAGCGTCAGCCTTGCGCCCTGCGTCTGCCATTGCGGCAGGGCCGGGTGGTGGGCGAAATCCGGCGGGCAGTCCTCCGCTTCCGGCGGCAGGGCGATCCAGAGCTGGGCGGCGTGCAGGCGGCTGCCGTCGGTCAGCGAGTCTTCGGTATGGACGACGCCGCGCCCGGCGGTCATCAGGTTGACCTGGCCGGGGCGGATGATCTGCTCGTTGCCCAGGCTGTCGCGGTGCAGCACTTCGCCTTCGAGCAGCCAGGTGAAGGTTTGCAGGCCGATGTGCGGGTGGGCGCCGACGTGCATGCCGCGGCCCGGAGGAAAGGCCACCGGGCCGGCATGGTCGAGGAAGCACCAGGCGCCGACCATGCGCTGCTGGCGGCTGGGCAGCGCGCGGCGAACCAGCATGCCGCCGCCGAGATCGGCGCTGCGGCTGGCGATGCGAAGTATGGGGGGCATGGGGTCTCCGGAGGATGGTCTGGCGCCGAGCCGGCTTACTTGCTGTTCTGCACGGTGGTGTAGCTGTTGATCAGGTTGCGGTAGTCGGGGATGTGGCTGGCAAACAGCGCCCCCAGGCCTTCAATGTCGTTGCGCCAGTCGCGGTGCAGTTCGCAGGCGACGCCGAACCAGGTCATCAGCTGCGCCCCGGCCGCTTCCATGCGCCGCCAGGCGGCCTTGCTCTTGTCGAGCTTGACGTAGGGCTTGCTCATTGCGGCTCTCCTTGGCGGTGTAACGCAGGGAATCCAGCTCGGCTACGCTGCCGGGGCGACGGCGGCGCGGTCGATCGCTATCACCCGGCTTGGACAACGCCGGCCGGCGTTGTTTCCGCGGCCATCTTGCGGCGGGGAGCATTTCGTCTGGTCCAGCGGAATTTCGATTTTGGCCGTTTTTTCGGGCCGACCGTATGGCCAGCCTTTGTTTCCACGGTCGTAGCATTCCGGGCGCCGGAAGGCTCGCTTTTTCGCGCGCTGAACGTTCGTCATGTGGCGACACGAAAAATCTTTTAAAAACAGTCGCATCCAGGATGTGCCAGATTGCCCGTCGCTATCTGGCGACAGAATGCAGGTCTTGTCGGTGTCGACTTTTCTGGTAACACCATGATTCATCAATGATTCCTTCTTTTGGCATTCGTTTTGCGTTAATTTTTGCTGCGGTGACGGCTGTTCGCCCTTGCCACAGAAAAAATTGCCCTTCCAGTGTCTGAAAGAAATCAAAAATGGATAAATCAACGATCAAAGGAATCGCCATCGGGGCGGTGGCCATGGTGACGATCAGCGCCAGCGGCGTTACCGGCTACAAGATGCTGACTCAGCCGAAATCCGCCGAAGTCCTGGCGGTCGCGGAAATCAAGGAGAAGGTCAGGATTCCCCATCAGGACTGTCGGGATGTCGCGGTCCAGCGGCGAGCGCCGGTACAGGATGATCACCGGATCGCCGGCACGGTCATCGGCGGCCTCCTTGGCGGTGTGGTGGGCAACCAGATCGGCCGGGGCAGCGGCAATACGCTGGCCACAGTGGCCGGTGCGGCCGCCGGCGGCTATGCCGGCAACACCGTACAAAAAGGCATGCAGGAGCGCGATACGGTTTCATCGGTCGAGCAGCGTTGCAGAACCGTCTATGAAACCACCGAAAAGCTTGCCGCTTACGACGTGACCTATCGCCTTGACGGCAAGGACGGGCAAGTCCGCCTGGCGTACGACCCGGGCAAGACGATTCCCGTCAAGGACGGCAAGCTGGTCCTCGACCCGCCAACAGCCGCGAATTAACGGCGAACGGCCGGCCCGCAAGGCCATTTAGACCCGGTGGCAGCACGGTGCGGAAGTATCCCGGTCTTGCGCAAGCATTCCAGTGCAATTTTTCCGGGATGCGGATGTCAGAACCATACGTCACTACCTCAGGAGAAGATCATGAAGAAGACCTCTGCAGGACTTGTCCCGACCGCTCTGCTCGCGCTGGCTGTCGGCTTCTACACACCGCTCGTGCGCGCCGAACTGGTCAGCACTCCGGAGGTCGCCGCGCAGCAATCCGCCGATGCCGACCGCGCCAAAGTGCAGCAATTCCTTGAGCAGGCCACCGTCAAGGAACGGCTCCAGACCATGGGCGTGGATGGGGTTTTTGCCGAACAGCGGGTGGCGGCCCTGGATCAGCAGGAAATCCACGCGCTCGCCCAGCGCATCGACGCCATGCCGGCGGGGGGTAACCTCAGCACCTACGACATGATTCTCATCGTTCTCATCGCGATCCTGGTGGTGATCATCCTCTGACGTGGGCTTTCTTTCCCGTTGCCTATGCGCCGCCACGGCCCTGACCCTGGCGGCTTGCGCCAGCCTCCCCCCGGGCGACTGGCATCCCGCGCCCGGTGATTCGCTCCCCGCACGGGCGGAAAGGGAGGATGCGCCCTTCCATCCCCAGGAGGCGTACCAGTGCGGCCCGGCCGCCCTGGCCACGGTCTTGGGAAGCGCCGGCATCCGGCGCAGCCCGGAAGAGCTACGGGATGAGGTGTATATCCCGGCCCGGCAGGGTAGCCTGCAGCCGGAAATCCTGGCTGCCGCGCGCCGCTCCGGTGCCGTCGCCTACCGCCTCGCCCCGGCGCCCCGGGCGCTCCTGAAGGAAGTGGCGGCCGGCCATCCGGTGATGGTGCTCCAGAACCTGCGTTTCGACTGGCTGCCCCAGTGGCACTATGCGGTGGTGGTCGGCTACGACCTGCCCGCCGGGCAAGTGGTCCTGCGTTCGGGAGGCGAGCAGCGCCTGGTGATGGACCTTGCCGCCTTCGACCGCAGTTGGGCGAAAGCCGAGCGCTGGGCGTTTGTCGCCCTGCCTCCTGAGCAGCTTCCCGCCACCGCCAATGAAGCGGATTACGTCGCGGCGGCGATCGCCCTGGAGCGCGTTGCCCCCGCTGCCGCCGAGGGGGCCTACCGTACCGCCCTGAAGGCCTGGCCACGCAATCTCGTCGCCCACATCGGGATTGGCAATGCCGCCT
>CAIXSK010000118.1 GCA_903922075.1 uncultured beta proteobacterium
ATCAAGCTGGCCGGCCCCGGCAAGTACAAGGTGAAGTACACCATCCTGCCGCCGTCGGCCAACCCGCACGCCCACTTCGGTCGCCACACCGACCGCGCCACCGGCGTCCGCCCGTGGTTCAAGCCGTTTGAAGTCGAGTACGAATTCACCTACGTCGGCATCGGCAAAAAAGGCGGCTACTGATCATGAAGCTCGCCAAAATCACCGCGGCGCTGGTCGCGGCGGGGCTGGCTTTGCCTGCGCTGGCCGGCCCCAAGGAAATCGAGTTGCTGCAAAAGCTGACCTCCCGTCTGGAAAAGCTCGAAGCCCGCAACGCCGAACTGGAGAAGAAGCTGGAGGCTCGCAACAGCGGGCTGGAACAGCAGGTCAAGACGCTCAAGGATGAGAGCAATGCCGTTGCCGCCGGCCTCGACAGCCCGCGCCTGTCGCAGTACGAGCCGGAGCTGACGGTGCGCCTGAAGGCCGTCGAGAAGGACGCACTGGAAATGAAGAAGGCCGCGAAGATCGCCGAAGGGCTGGAAGGCATCAAGGTCAGCGCCGCACTGGCGACCGTCGGCCAGCATGCCAGCGGCCTGCCCGGCGGCGTCGAAAACAGCAGTTCGCAACTCAATTACCGGGCCGACGTCTCGGTGGAGCTGCCGCTGGCCGCCATCGGCGACATCGAGCACAAGCTTTTCGCCCATCTGCGCATGGGCCAGGGCCTGGGCCTCAACGCCGCCTTCAGCAACCTCGGCCATTTTGCCAGCGCGCCAAATGCGCTAGCCTTCCGCGCCTCCGGGTCCAGCCCCGACGATTCGGTGACCATCCTCGGCCAAGCCTGGTACCAGGCCGCCATTCCGCTGCCCTTCCTCGGCTTCAAGCCCTACTCGCGCGAAACGCTGGAGGTCACCTTCGGCAAGATGGACATCTTCGGCTTCTTTGACCAGAACGCCGGCGGCGGCGACGAGGCCAAACAGTTCCTGAACTCGGTCTTCGTCCACAACCCGCTGCTCGATGCCGGCGGCGAAGTCGGCGTCGATGCCAACGGCTTTCAGCCCGGTTTCGTCGTTTCCTACCTGAACTGGTTCAACAAGCCGGAACCCTGGCGCCTGTCGCTCGGCGTGTTTGGTGCCGGCGATCGCGGCGCCAACTACCAGCGCAGCCTGTCAAAGCCGCTGGTGATGGTACAGGCTGAAAAGCAGTTGAAGCTGTTCGGCGGCCTGACCGGCAACTACCGGGCCTACGCCTGGAACCGTAGTCAGGGCACCGATTTCGACGGCAGCGTCACCAGGCACACCGGGGTCGGCGTGTCGGTCGACCAGCGCGTCGGCGACGGGGTCACCGTCTTCGGCCGCTACGGCAAGCTGGTCAGCGGCGAACTGCCGTTCAACCAGGCAGTCACCGCCGGGGCCGAGCTCAACGGCAGCTACTGGGGCCGCGCCGCCGACGCCATCGGCATCGCCGGTGCCTGGCTGGAGTCGGGCAAGGCTTATCGCAATTCGACGGTCACCGCCTGGCTGGACGACGCCCAGACGCAAGCGGCCTTCACCTTCACGCCGCGGGGCGCCGAGAAGCTGGCTGAAATCTACTATCGCCTGCGCATCGCACCGCAATTCGAGTTGACGCCGGACTTCCAGTACGTCGTGGACGGTGGCGGCAATGCCAACGGCAAGTCGGTCAAGGTCTTTGCCCTGCGCGCCAATATCGCCTACTGAGGAATCTTCATGAAACGCGCTCTCCTTTCCGTGGTTTTTGCCCTTTTTTTGGCGCCGACCGTAGCATTGGCCGACGACATGCCGACTTTCAAGGTATTGATGAAGGATGGCCGGATTTTCCCGAACACTGTGGAAGTTCCGGCCAACACGCGGTTCCGGCTGGAAATCCGGAACGAAGGGCCAGGCGCGGCGGAATTCGAGAGCCTCGAATTGAAGAAGGAACTGGTGCTGGCGCCCGGCGTCACGCGGAACATGGTTTTCTTCCCCATGAAGCCGGGCAGCTACAAGTTCTTCGACGATTTCCACCCGGAAACCGGCCAGGCCAGGATTGTCGCCAAATAAACCCCCGCTGCCAGCCAGCCAAAACGTCTAGCCAGCAAGGAACACAGTATGGGTAACGCATTTTTTGTCGTCTGGCGGGAGAGCCTGGAGGCTTTCCTGATCGCCGGGATTCTTTTCGCCTGGTTGCAGGCCAACGATGATACCGGCAAGGGCAAGCGGGCCTTGTTCGGCGGCCTGGCCGCCGGCGTCGGCTTGGCCCTGCTGCTCGGCTGGGCCTTGCTCGGCGTGCAGGACGAGCTGACCGGCGAGGCGCTGGAAACCTTCCAGACCGCCACGCTGTTCGTCGCCGCCGGCCTGATCACCCAGATGGTGCTGTGGATGCGCAAGCACGGCCGGCAGATGAAGGCCCGCCTGCACGCCGACCTGGCGGCGGCCCGCGAACGCTCGGGCTTTCTCGGCGTCGCCGTTGTCGCTGCCCTGGCCGTGGCCCGCGAAGGCGCGGAAACCGTCATTTTTCTTTATGGTCTGGCCCAGGGCGGTGAAATCAGCGCGCTCGTCGTCGGTTCCCTGACTGGCTTTGCCGCGGCCGGCGCCACGGCCTGGCTGGCCGCCAAGAGCCTGGCCCGCCTGAACATCGCGCTGCTCCTGCGCCTGTCGTCGATCCTGCTGCTGATCCTCGCCTCGGCCCTGCTGATGACCGCGCTCGACCGCCTGATCGGCGCCGGCTCGTTGCCGCCGCTGCTCGACCCGGTCTGGGACAGCTCCCTGCTGCTCGACGATACGACGACCGGCGGCAAGCTGCTGGCCGATTTCTCCGGCTACCGCGCCCGCCCGGCGCTGAGCAGTTTGCTCGCCTGGCTGGGTTACTGGGGCGTTGTGCTGGTCGCCTGGCGGAAAACCCGCCATGGCTGAGCAGGTCATTCAATTTCACCCCAGCCGCCCGCGCCGGCGGCTGGAAAATATCGGCCTGTTCCTGCGCCGCAACCGCCGCCTGATCATCGCCATCCAGTGGCTGGTCGTCCTCCTCTACGCCGCGATGGTCATCATCCCGGCGTTTTTGCCTTTGCCGCCGGAAGACGCGCACCTCTGGGACAACCTGCGGCTGTTCGCGCAATTCTGCTTCTGGGGCCTGTGGTGGCCGGGCGTGATGATCGCCACGGTGACCCTGGGCCGCGTCTGGTGTGGCCTGTTCTGCCCGGAAGGTTCGGTCTCCGAATGGGTCAGCCAGTACGGCCGCGGCAAGGCTCTGCCGCGCTGGCTCAAGTGGTCGGGCTGGCCCTTCGTCGCCTTCATCGCAACCACCGTCTACGGCCAGCTGGTCAGCGTTTACGAATACCCGCAGGCCGCCCTGCTGGTCCTCGGCGGGTCGACCGTCGCGGCCGTCGTCATCGGCCTGCTCTACGGCCGCGAGAAGCGCATCTGGTGCCGCTACCTGTGCCCGGCCTCCGGCGTTTTCGCCGTGCTCGCCAAGATCGCCCCGCTGCATTACAAGGTCGACCGCGCCGCCTGGGATCGCCACCAAGGCGATTTCGAGCCGGTCAATTGCGCCCCGCTGCTCGACGTCCGGCGCATGACCAGCGCCTCCGAATGCCACAGCTGCGGCCGCTGCGCCGGCCAGCGCGACGCCGTCACCTACTCGGCCCGCTCGCCGTTCAGCGAAATCCTCGATTTCAACAACCCGGCCAAAACGCCCGATGCGCTGACCCTGGTCTACGGCGTGCTCGGCGTCGCCACCGCCGCCTTCCAGTGGACGCTCAGCCCGTGGTTCCTGCATGCCAAGCTGGCGCTGGCCGAATGGCTGGTCGAGCACGACCACTTCGCGCTGCTCGACAACGACGTGCCGTGGTGGCTGCTCACCCACTACCCGGAAGCCAGCGACCTGTTCACCTGGCTGGACGGCGCGCTGATCCTCGCCTACCTGCTTGGCGGCGGCTTCCTGTTGGGCAGCCTGCTGCTGATCGGCCCGGCCATCGCCGCCCGCCTGCTGAAGACCGAAGGCCTGAGCTGGCAACGCTTCACCCTCGCCCTGACCCCGCTGGCCGCGGCCAGCGTCATCCTCGGCCTGTCGATGCTGACCGTCACCCACCTGAAAGCCGAGCACGTCTGGCTCGGCTGGCTGCCAACTTTCCGCATCGCCCTGCTCAGCGCCGGCTGTTTGGGCAGCCTGTGGCTGGTGCTGCAGCTAATGCTACGGTCAGGGGCAAATTTTGCCCAAAAATCAATTTCCGGGCTGGCCATGCTGCTGCCGGTCGGGTTGATGGTGACAATCTGGACGCTGGTGTTTTTTGTTTGGTAGACGATCAAATAGCGCCCTTGCCTTGACTGCTAACCGATCGCGCAAAGTACCGCGCGATCAGCAACGGCCTCATTTCATCGACGGTCAAACTCTTCCGGTGCCGTCGAAGGCACGGCCGCCAACGCAGCCCGGAATTTTTCTGCCGAGGCGCGTTCGGCACGTTCGCCGAGATATTTCTCGGTAGTTAGCGCAGAAATCTTTTCAGCGACCGCCGAGGCAATGAACTGGTTCATCGAAACATGATCCTCGCTGGCGATATTTTTGGCCATTTTGTGCAGGGAATCCGGAAGACGAATGCTGATGGTGGTCATTTGAGGTTCTCCAATTCGTTCAGGAAATCACGCGGCGTCATGACCTTGATGCCAAAAGCGGCGGCACGTTTGAAGTCGGCCAGGTTCCAGGTGACGATCATGGCGTTGGCTTTGACCGCCAGTTCGAGCAAAAAATCGTCGTCCGGGTCTTTCAATACCGGTCGCCACAGGTAGAAAATCTTGTGGTGCGTCGCCCTGGCGCAGATGAAATCGATGATGTCATCGATCTGCTGCTCGGCTAGCGCCAACTGCCCGCGTTTGAGCACGGATTCGTATTCGGCAACCAGCGGCGCCGAAATGTGAATTGCAAACTGATCGCCCTCAATCATGGAGAGCAGTCGGTACGAGGTGCCAAGCGATGATTTAAGTGCAGTCAGCAATACATTGGTATCGATGATAATGTCCGGCTTCATTTTGGTATCGTATGTAGTACCGTTTTTATTGTCAACTGCCACTGACAAGCTATGGCCTGGCCGCCATACCCGATAATGGCCAGCTCTTTCAACCGGAAACAACCATGCTCGCCAACCTGACCGGCTTTCTCATCCAGTGGGGCATCACCGCCCTTTCCCTGTGGGTGGCCAGCCTTATCTTCAACGGTATACGTTTCGCCAGCACGTCGTCGCTGATCGTCTCGGCGCTGCTGCTCGGTTTCGTCAATGCCGTGCTCTGGCCCTTGCTGGTCGTGCTGACGCTGCCGCTGACCTTGCTGACCCTGGGCTTCTTCCTGCTCGTGATCAATGCGCTGCTGTTGTTGCTGGTGGCCAAACTGGTGCGCGGCTTCACGATTGCCGGGTTCTGGACGGCCTTCTTTGCCAGCCTGTTCATTTCGATATTCAGCCTGTTCCTGAATTCGCTGATGCCGGATACGGAAATGAAGGTCTATCGCCTGCCGCCTGCCGGGCAGACGATCTCGATATAGGCGCCAAGCACTAAGCCGAATATATGTTTCGTAATATTGACAAATAGATCATTTTGTCTAGTATGAGAAATACTATGCCAGCCAAAGCCCCTGCCAATTCCTCCACCGTTGCCGAGCAGCTTGCTGCGCTCGGCACGCGCATTCGGGCGCGTCGCAAGGCGCTGAAGGTGAGCGCAACGGCGCTGGCCGAGGCGGCGGGGATGTCGCGGGTGAGCGTGCATCGCATCGAGCAGGGCGAGCCTTCGGTGACGATGGGGGCTTACCTGAATGTGCTGGCGGCGCTGGGGATGAACTTTTCGGCAACGGATGCAGGCCACGCACCAACCGACAATTTCGCCGACGACAAGGCCGGTTGGTTGCCGGCGCGTGTCCGGCTGGCCGATTACCCGCAGTTGAAGCAGTTGGCCTGGCAGGTGCAGGGGATGGATGAACTGACGCCGCAGGAGGCGCATGGAATCTACGAGCGCAACTGGCGGCATGTCGACGAGGCGGCCTTGTTGCCGCACGAACGCAATTTGATCGCTGCCCTGCGGCTGGTTTTCGGCGACCCGGATTCACCCGGAGCCGGTGGTGTTTGAACGCCTGCATCACCGCCGGATTGCTTCGGTTTTGTCGGCGCTGGATGGCCGGTTGTTACGTGAAGCGAACTGTCTGTTCGGCGGCGGCACGGCGATTGCGCTGCGCTTCGGCGAATATCGGGAGTCGGTGGATATCGATTTTCTGGTTTCCGATGTCGCCAGCTATCGCTCCCTGCGCCAGTTGCTGACCGGGCCGGCTGGCTTTGCCGGCCTGCTGCGCGCCGGAAGCGCCCCCTTCATAGAGGCCCGCGAATGTCGGGCCGATCAGTACGGGATCAGGACCAGCCTGCTGGTGGCCGATCAGCCGATCAAGTTTGAAATCGTGCTCGAAGCGCGGATCGTGCTGGAAACGCCGAGCGCGTGCGACGAGGTGTGCGGCATCGCCACCCTGTCGCGGCTCGATCTGGCGACCAGCAAACTGCTGGCCAATGCCGACCGCTGGAGCGACGACGGGGTTTTCAGCCGGGATGTGATCGATCTGGCCATGATGCGCCCGTCCCTGCCCCTGTTGCGCCTGGCGGTGACCAAGGCCGAGCAGGCCTACGGCCAGTCGATTTGCCGTGATCTTGATAAAGCCATCGACAAGTTGCAGACCCGCCATGGCTGGCTTGAGCGCTGCATGCAGGCCATGGCGATCAGCTTGCCCAAGGCCGTGCTCTGGCAGCGCATCCGCGCCTTGCGGCGCGTCCTGACCTGATTCAGCGGCCGAGCGCGAAGCTGCTGGGTTCGACCAGTTCGCTGGCCGGGTCCTGGCGGGCCTTGATGTGGAAACTGATCGGCTGGATGCCGCGCAGCTCGCTGTCGCCGGGCGCCGAAACGGTCAGGGATACCGCCCGGATGCTGCCCGGCTCGCTGGCGAAGTGGCGCTCGCCGACGATCTCCAGGCCCGGTAGCCCGCTGACCTCGACGGTGAAGTCGCGGGGCGCTTCGGCCAGATTCATCAGTTTCAGCGTGTAGGCGTTTTCGATCCGCCCCTCGGCCGTCTCGCGCAGCAGGGCGCCGCGGTCGCGCAGCACGTCCACCCGCAACAGGGGGCGGGTTGCTACGGTCCATGCCCCGAGAAGGGCAAAAACCACCAGCAGCCCGGCATAGGCGGCGACCCGCGGGCGCTGGCGCCAGCCCCGGGGGGGCGGCCGGCCGGCCAGTTCGCGTTCGGAAGCGAAGCGGATCAACCCGGTCGGCGACGCGATCTTGACCATCACCTCGTCGCAGGCATCGGCGCACAGGCCACAGTTGATGCACGGGTATTGCAGGCCGTCGCGGATGTCGATGCCGGTCGGGCAGACCTGCACGCAAATGCCGCAATCGATGCAGTCGCTGCGCTGCGTGTCGTAGCTGACCGAGCGCGTGGTCTCGTCGAACATCACGCCCTGGAAGCGCGAATAGGGGCACATGTGCTGGCAGACGGCCTCGCGGGCCAGGCCGGCCTGGACGTAGGTGAAGGCAGCATAGAAGATCAGCCAGAAGCCTTCCCACGGCCCGACCGCCCAGTGCCGGACGGCGGGCAGCAGTTCGCGGATCGGCGTGAAATAGCCGACGAAGGTGATCGCCGTCCATCCGGCCAGCGCCAGCCACAGCCCGTGCTTGATCAGCCGCAGGCCGAACTTGCGCAGGCCCGGCGGGCTCTGGTCGAGCTTGAGGCGGGCCAGGTGGTCGCCTTCGACCTTGGCCTCGATCCAGCTGAAGATCATCGTATAGACCGTCTGCGGGCAGGCGAAGCCGCAGAACAGCCGGCCGGCCAGCGCCGTCACCAGGAACAGCGCGGTGGCCGCCAGGATCAGCGCGATGGCGAGCAGCAGCGCATCCTGCGGCCACAACACGAGGTCGAACAGGTAGAACTTCTCGTGCGCGATATCGAACCACACCGCCTGCCGCTCCAGGCCGTCGGCGCTCCAGGTCAGCCAGCAGGCGCCGTAGAAAACAGCCTGGGTCAGCCAGACCATCGCCCAGCGCAGCGTGTTGAAACGACCGGCGGTTGCCTTGGCGTGGATTTTTCCCTTCTTGCGATAGAGCTCCAGCTTGGCGGTGCGGACCTTGCTGACCGTTTGACTCATTGTGGCTTTCCTCTTGGCGACGATGCCGGATCGAAAAGTTCCGGCTCTGGCAGGAGGCGAGTAAAACACTGCGTCGTCGATAGCAACAGTTTCAGATTATTTGATTTTCAATAGGAACAGATTCAGGCCGCCGGGCAGCTGTACCTATCGAAAATCGACTTTTCTGTCTCTGTGCATAAATGACCAGGCTGCCACAATGCACCGATCAAAATCACGGACTGAAAAAAATGAGCACCGCCGCACTGGCTTTGGACAATATCGCCGAAACCCCGCCGCCCGGCCGGCGCATTCCCGGCAACAAGGGCATCTGGGTCGGCATTTGCTGCGAATTCGTCGAATTCCTCGTTCTCTTCATCGTCTATTTCGTCGCCCGCGCCCATTTCCCCGACGCCTTCGCGCAGGGCGCCGAGCGCCTGTCCCGACTGGCCGGTACGGTCATCACCCTGCTGATGGTGAGCAGCAGTTTCTGCATCGCCTGCTCGGTGGCAACCCTGCGTGCCGGCCAGCGCCGGCGCTCACTGTATTGGCTGGGCGGGGGACTGGTCGTCGCCCTCGGCTACCCGCTGGCCAAGCTGCTCGAAATCGACTGGAACCTGGCGCACGGCATCAACGGCGAATCGGGCATTTTCTTCACGGTTTATTACTACCTGACCTTCAACCACCTGGTCCATGCCACCTGGGGCATCCTCGGCATTTTCTGGGTCCTTGCCCGCCATCTGGCCGGCGCCTACAGCGCCGAAGACCATGCCGGACTCGAAGCGCTGGCCAGCTACTGGCACGCCACCGACCTGATCTGGCTGGTCATCTTTCCCTTCTTTTACGTGCTGGCCTGACCGATGAAAACCACCGCTTCCGCTAATTTGCAGCCGCTGACCGTCGCCTGGCTGGCGCTGGTGGCCCTGACCCTGATCAGCCCCGCACTCGGCCGCTGGTTCCACGGCGCCGACGGGTTGCCGCTGCTCGTTGCGGCCATCGTCTGGATCAAGGGCTGGCTGGTCGCCCGGCACTTCATCGAGGCCCGCCTGGCCCACCCGTTCATTGCCCGGGTGCTCGCCTGCTTTATCGCCTTCGCGCCGCTGGCGCTGGTCCTGACCGCTTTTTACGGCCGCCAGCTGGCCGGCTGGGCCAGCCTATAGCTGGGCGGCAACCAGCTGGCCGAGGGTGGCGATCGCCGCCTGCTGTGCTTCGGTGTCCGGATGGCCGAAGTTGAGGCGCAGGCTGTGGGCGAATTCGCGCTTGGCCGAAAAGATCGGCCCCGGTGCCGTGCTGATCCCGCACGCCAGCGCCTGGCGATGGAGCCGCAGGGCATCGACCCCGGGCGGCAATTCAAGCCACAGGAAATAACCGCCCTGCGGCCGGGCCAGCCGAGTGCCGGCCGGAAAATGGCTTTCGACGGCGGCGGTGAACGCCGCCTCGCGCTGGGCCAGCGTGCGGCGCAGATGGCGCAGGTGGTTCTCGTAGCCGCCATGTTTCAGATAGTCGGCCAGCGCAATCTGCACCGGCACCGTGGTCGCCAGGCTGGTCGACAGCTTCTGGCGCTGAATGGCCTGGGCGTAGCGGCCGGCCGCCACCCAGCCGATGCGGTAACCGGGCGCCAGGCATTTGGAAAACGACGAGACGTGCATGACCAGCCCGGCCTCATCGACGGCCTTGCTGCACAACGGCGCCTGCTGGCCGAAATAGAGCTCGGCATAGACATCGTCCTCGATCAGCGGCACGTCGTGGCGCTGCAGCAACTCAAGCAGCGCCTTCTTGTGTGCGTCCGGCACCAGGCTGCCCTGCGGGTTGGCGAAATTGAGCATGAACAGGCAGGCCTTGACCGGGTGCTGGCGCAAGGCCTCATCCAGCGCCGGCAGGCTGACGCCTTCGCGCGGATGGGTCGGGATTTCAATGACCTTGAGTCCCAGCCGTTCGCTGGCCTGCAAGCCGGCGTAGAAAGTCGGCGACTCGATGGCGATCAGGTCGCCCGGCCGGGTCACCGCCTGCAGGCAGAGGTTCAGCCCCTCCATCGCGCCGGAAGTGACGACGATTTCCTGCGGCGCCACGTTGGCCCCGTGGGCCAGGTAACGCAGGGCGATCTGCCGGCGCAGTTCCTCGTTGCCCGGCGGCAGGTCGGTCACCGTCGCCAGCGGATCGAGCTTGCGCGCCGCCGTGGCGAGAAAGCGCCCGAGCTTGTCGAGCGGGAACAGGTAAGGGCTGGGAAAGCTGGAACCGAGCGGCACCACCGACGGGTCCTTGACGCTTTCGAGGATCCGGAAAATGAAATCGCTGACTTCGAGCTGCGTCGAATCGCCGAGCGGCCGGCGCATTTCCGGCTCGGGCAGGCGCTGGCCGAGCCGGGCGCGGACAAAATACCCCGATTTCGGCCGCGCCTCGATCAGGCCGCGGCTCTCCAGCAGGTAATAGGCCTGGGTCACCGTCACCGGGCTGACGTCGTGGCTCCGGCAGGCCTGGCGCACCGAAGGCAGGCGGTCGCCGGGGCGCAGGAGGCCATCGGCAATCAGCCTTTCGGTCTGCGCGGCAAGATCCTGATAGCGGCTCATGGGTCGATGTTATCAGCCCGATCTCCTGATCGACCTGATGGCGGCGATCGGGACAGCTGTTTTTCTGGTCGGGCACTTTGATTTTGGTCTTTTTTTCCGGCCTACCGTAGCATTTACCCGGCCGGGAGACGGCGCCCCCCAAGGCGCTCAGTCAAACCGCGGAGCAAATGAGAATCGTTATTAATATATTGTTAGTAAAGAACTTTTCTCACACCCCCTCTTCTAAACCCTTACCCCGCAGCCTAGAATCATGCTCCATGCCAGCCAGCCGTGGTTTGCCAGCCAGCGCGTGATTTCCAACAATATCGACGGAGAAAAATCATGAAGGGCGACAAGAAAATCATCGACATCCTCAACGGCCTGCTGGCCGGCGAGCTGACTGCCATCGACCAGTACCTGATCCACGGCGAAATGTACGCCGACTTCGGTTTCCAGCACCTGGCCGACAAGGCCATCCACGAATCCGAGCATGAACGCACCCACGCCCGGGCGCTGATCCAGCGCATCCTTTTCCTCGAAGGCAAGCCCGACCTCGCCAAGCGCGAAGGCCTGAAGATCGGCAAGACCGTGCCGGAAATGCTGGCCGCCGACCTGGCTGTCGAATACAAGGTTGTGGACAATCTCAAGAAAGCTATCGCCGCCTGCGAGAAAGCCCAGGATTACGTCAGCCGCGACATGCTGGTCGTCCAGCTAGAAGACACCGAGATGGACCACGCCTACTACCTCGAGAAACAAATCAAGCTGATCGACCTGGTCGGCCTTGCCAACTACCAGCAGAGCCAGATGGGCTCGACTTCGGCTTAAGGAGCGACAACGATGAAAGGCGACAAGAAAGTCATCGACGCCCTGAACAAGGTGCTGAAGAACGAACTGACCTCGATCAACCAGTATTTCCTGCATGCCCGGATGTTCCGCAACTGGGGCCTGGAAAAGCTCAACGACTACCAGTACAAGCAGTCGATCCGCGTCATGAAGGAAGCCGACGAGATCATCGAACGCGTCCTCTTCCTCGAAGGCCTGCCCAACCTGCAGAACCTCGGCAAGCTGCTGATCGGCGAAAACGTCGTCGAATGCCTGGCCGGCGACCTCAAGTACGAACGCGAGATCCAGCGCCCGCTGCTGGTCGAGACCATTGCCCTGTGCGAGGAACTACAGGACTACGTCAGCCGCGACCTGCTCGAGGAACTGCTCGAACATTGCGAGGAAGCCATCGACTGGCTGGAAACCCAGCAGAGCCTGATCAAGGACGTCACCCTGCCGAATTACCTGCAGGCAAATATGGAACCGGGGGACGACTGAACACCGGCCCTGACACCCCAAAAAGCCGCAGCGACGCCTGCGGCTTTTTATTCGGCGTAAATTCCGGCGCCAAGG
>CAIXSK010000119.1 GCA_903922075.1 uncultured beta proteobacterium
GAGTCAGGCCGAGGCACTGGCCGCCGCCTACCCCACCCTGCCCCGCTACGCGCAGCCCGACGGCCGGGTCAAGCTGGCCGCCGGCTGGCTGATCGAGCAGGCCGGCTGGAAGGGCAAGGCGCTCGGCCCGGTCGGCATGTATGAAAAGCAGGCGCTGGTCCTGGTCAACCGCAGCGGCGCGACCGGTGCCGACGTCAGGCGGACGATGGCCGCCGTGCAGGCCGCCGTGCGCGACAAATTCGGCGTCGAGCTGACGCCGGAGCCGATCTTCCTCTGACGCCAGCTACTCGGCTGGTTTCACGTACAGGCAGGCGGCGATGCCGGTGGCGACCGCGTCGGCCATCCGGGCCTGGCGCTCGGGATCGCGCAGTTCCAGTTCCTCGTCGCGGTGCTTGATCACCCCGGCCTCGAAGAGTACGGCCGGCAGGGTCGTGCGGTAGAGCACGACCAGGTTGTCGTAATACCAGACGCCGTTGTCGGCATCGGCCGGCAGGTGCTTGCGGCCATGCCACGACGAAGGCGCGAAGCCGGCTCGGCGCATCATGGCGCCGATGGTCGAGGCGCAGCGCAGGCTGGTCTCCAGGTCCGGATTCTGCGCCGAAACGAAGATGCCGTAGCCGCGCTTGACCTCGGTATAGGTCTGCGGCTGGCCATTCCATTCCCAGTCGATCAGCCACGCTTCGCCGATCGAGTCGTGATGGACGGCGATGAAGAAATCGCTGCCCGCCGCGGCCAGCGGCCGCGCCGCCAGGCTGCCGATCTGGCCGTCGAAATTGACTTCGCGGACGCCCAGTTCGCGCTGGCGCAAGCTTGCCGCCAGCACACCGGCGAAGTCGCGGTTGAATTCGAATTCCGTTCGGCCCCGGGCGCTGATCGCACCGGTATCCTTGCCGCCATGGCCGACATCGACCGCCACCAGCGGCGGCGCGGCAAATGCTACGGTCGGCGCCAAAAAAAGGCCAAAAATGCGAAATGAGTCCATGCGCCAATTATCCGGGAATCCGGGCAGATGCACAGCCGGGCGCCGGGATCGCCGCCACACATCGAGATGCTCTAATATAGGTGCCCCGATCATCGCCGAGTTTTCCGCCATGCGTCTCATTGCCCTGCTCCTTGCCACCCTTTGCCTGCCGGCCGGCGCCCAGGAAAAATCCGGGGCCGAGGTATACAACAGCACCTGCAGCCAGTGCCATAGCGACGGCAAGGACGGCGCCCCGATCTTCGGCAACCACAAGCAGTGGGGCAAACTGGTCCGGGAAGGCCTCAACGAACTGGTCCCGACGGCGCTCGTCGGCATCCGCAAAATGCCCGCCCGGGGCGGCAACCCGGCCCTGAGCGATGGCGAAGTCGCCGGCGCCGTGATCCACATGGCCAATGCCGGCGGCGGCAGGTTCGCCGAACCGACCCCGGCCGACCTCGCCCGCTGGCGGCAGAAGGCCGACAGGCGCCTGAAGAAATGACATGCCCAAGCTGACCGTCTTCTCCCGACAAACCCCGGAACCCGGCTACGACCGGCCCC
>CAIXSK010000120.1 GCA_903922075.1 uncultured beta proteobacterium
CTACGAGCGCAACCTGATGGACGCCGATGCGCTGACCATCATCGAAGGCGCCCTGCAGGCCTCGGAAACCCGCGTTGCCGACGTGATGGTGCCGCGGACCCAGATGGACGTCATCGACATCGACGACCCGCTGGACAAGATACTCCCCGTCGTCATCGCCACCGCCCATTCGCGCTTCCCGGTCGTCGACGGCGACCGCGACAACGTCCTTGGCATCCTGCTCGCCAAGGATCTGCTGCGCATTCAGGCCGAAAAGACATTCAAGCTCCGCGACTGGCTGCGTCCGGCCGTCTTCATTCCGGAATCGAAACGACTCAATATCCTGCTCCGCGAATTTCGCGTCTCGCGCAACCACATGGCCATCGTCGCCAACGAATACGGTGGCGTCGCTGGCCTGATCACCATCGAGGACGTGCTCGAACAGATCGTTGGCGACATCGAGGATGAATACGATTTCGACGAGGCACACGACAACATCCGCCTCGACATTTCCGGCCACTATCGCGTCAAGGCCCACACCGAGATCGGCGACTTCAACAAAGCCTTCTCGACGCATTTCCCGGACAAGGAATTCGCTACTGTCGGCGGCCTGATCCTTGACCACCTCGGCCGCATGCCGAAACGCAACGAAGTCATCGACATCGACGGCATTCGCTTCAAGATCCTGCGCGCCGATAGCCGCCGTCTTTATACGCTGCTCGTCGGCCAACCCAGTCCGCAGACCGGTGCAGATCACCAGGCAGCCTGAGCGACTGGCGCACCGCTTCGGCCTGGCGGCGCTGACCGGCGCCGCCGGGGTGCTCTGCTTTGCACCGTTCGGCCTGTTCTGGCTGGCGCCGCTGATCTGGCTGGGGTTGTTCGCCCTACTCCGCCGCGCCGAAACGCCCCGCGAAGCCTTGCTGACCGGCCTGGTTTTCGGCCTCGGCTTTTTCCTCTGCGGCGTGTCGTGGGTTTACGTCAGCCTCTCCGTCTTCGGCGGCATGCCGTGGTGGCTGGCCGGCCCGGCCGCTTTCCTGTTCTGCGCGGTGATGGCGCTGTTCCCGATGTTCGCCGGCGGGATTTTCAAACGCTGGCAACCGGCCGGCGACTGGCAACAGGCGCTCCTTTTCGCCGCGCTGATTGCTACGGTCGATTGGTTCCGAAGCTGGATTTTCACGGGCTTTCCGTGGCTGGCCGTCGGCTATTCGCAAGCGGCACCCAGTCCGCTGGCCGGCTTTGCCCCGCTGCTCGGCGTGCACGGCCTGTCGCTGCTGGTCGCCCTGTCCGGCGCGCTGCTGATCCGCTGGCGCCTAGGCCTCGGCTTCATCGCGCTGCTCGCCGTCAGCGGCTTCGGGCTGCGCCAGATCGCCTGGACCCAGCCGGTCGGCGAAGCGGTCAGCGTCGTCCTGATCCAGGGCAATATCCCGCAGGAAATGAAATTCCGGCCCGACGCCTTCATCCGCACGCTGGATCTCTATCGCGACCTGATGGCGGCCAATCCCGCGCAACTGACCCTGCTCCCCGAAACCGCGCTGCCCGTTTTCCTTGACCAGGTACCGCCCGACTACCTCGATGAATTGAAGACACTGGCCCGCCGCCGGAACGGCGACCTGATCGTCGGCACGGTGACCGGCGACAGCGCCGGCGCCTACTACAACAGCGCGATCAGCCTGGGCAGCGCGCCGCTGCAGGTTTACAGCAAGAGCCACCTGGTGCCTTACGGCGAGTTCATCCCGCCCGGTTTCGACTGGTTCATGAAATTTGCCGACATCCCGATGTCGTCCTTCTCACGCGGCCCGGAAAAGCAGCCGCCGCTGGCCGTCGCCGGGCAGCAGGTAGCGATCAACATCTGCTACGAGGACGTCTTCGGCGAGGAGATCATCCGCGCCCTGCCGGCCGCCGGCATTCTGGCCAATCTGTCGAATACCGCCTGGTTCGGCCGTTCGCTGGCCCAGCCGCAGCATCTGCAGATCGCCCGCATGCGCGCGGCTGAAACCGGCCGGCCGATGCTGCGCGCCACCAACACCGGCATGACGGCGATCATCGCCGCCGACGGCACGCTGCAGGCAGTCCTGCCGCCGTTCACGACCGGCGTTCTCAAGGGTGAAGTGCGGGCTCATGCCGGCATGACGCCCTACGCCCGCTTCGGCAACTGGCCGGCACTGGGTTTGATCGCGGGCCTGGGACTGCTCGGTCTGGCGGGAGCACGGCGACGCGTCGCTTGAGCCACAGCGGCACCAATAAATTTCAAATTTGGGCAAATTTTCCGGCTTACCGTAGCATTCCGGCGTTTTTTTCCCGCTGACTGCGGGATCGCGGCTCGGCTACCCGGAAATCAA
>CAIXSK010000121.1 GCA_903922075.1 uncultured beta proteobacterium
CGCCCGCTTCGGCAACTGGCCGGCACTGGGTTTGATCGCGGGCCTGGGACTGCTCGGTCTGGCGGGAGCGCGGCGACGCGCTGCTTGAGCCACAGCGGCACCAATAAATTTCAAATTTGGGCAAATTTTCCGGCTTACCGTAGCATTCCGGCGTTTTTTTCCCGCTGACTGCGGGATCGCGGCTCGGCTACCCGGAAATCAATCCCGGTGATCCACCCACCAGGTCAGCCCCTGCACATTGAGTTCAAGGTCGGTGGCGAGGATTTCCAGGATGCTGGCTTCCGGCAGCGTGCAACCGTGGGCGCGCAGCTCGGCCAGGAAGTAGGCAGCGAGTTCCTGCTTGATCGCGGCATGCCGTGTTTCGCCGTCGTTGGCGTGGGCTTCAACCAGTTCGACATGGCGGTCCAGGCGGCGGTGGAGGTCGGCGCCGCGCGCCGGCACGTCGTGCACCTGGGCGTAGTGCGTCAGGTACATGGCGCTTGGCTGGTAGCTGAGCAGGCGATCGATGGAGGCGTGCATCTCGGCCGGGTCGAACTGGGTCGGGCTGGTCGTCGGCAGGATGAACTGGCGGCCGTCCACGTCGAATTCGCGGTAGGAGAGGCCGAACATGTCGCCGCTGAAAATGGCCCCGGCCTTGCGGTCGACGATGCAGATGTGGTGCTTGGCATGGCCCGGGGTGTCGATCATCAGCAGTTCGCGGCCGCCGAGTTGGATGGTCAGGCCTTCGTAGGCGTCAATGATGCGCTCGGCGGGGATAGGCAGAATATCGCCGTAAACCGTTTCGACGTATTCCTTGCCGTAGACGGCCGTCACGCCGGCCACCAGTTTCGACGGCTCGGCCATGTGGCGCGAACCGCGCGGATGCACGACCAGCCTGGCGTTGGGGAATTCGCGCATCAGCGCGCCGGCGCCACCGGCGTGGTCGAGGTGGATGTGGGTGAGGATCACGTAATCGACGGCATCGCGGCCCAGCCCGACTTTATCGAGGGCGGCAAGGACGTTGGCCAGCGAGTCGTTGCTGCCGGTGTCGATCAAGGCGACGCGGCCATCGTCGACGACCATGTGGATCGCGGCCAGGATCGGGCGCACATAGCCGGCATCGAAAGCGATGATGCCGTTGCCGTAGTCTCTCCAGTCGAACATTTCCATACCCCTGCGTATTGAGGCCGACGATTATACCGTCACCGGCCCGCCGGGCTCCGCTCGGGTCGCGCTCTTAACCGGCCTTGCTGGCTGCCGCCACGGCAGCCTGGGTATTGCGATCCGCCCGCAGATGCTGGACGGCCTGCTCCAGGCGCTGCTTTTCGGCCAGAACCTTGCTGGCGTAGCGGCGTTCCGGGTCGGTGACCGCCCCGCCGAACTGCTGCAGGCCGTTTTCCAGCCCGCCGTTGCGGCGAATCGATTCCTGCAGGACTTTGGCCCCGACCTGAACGTTGATCACCGGGTTGAGAAAGGCGGCCTGATCGGCGTCTTCCGGCAATTTGTCCTGATGGTAGCGCGGCATGACCTGCATCAATCCCTTGGCGCCGACGACGCTTTCGGAGAACGGGTTAAAGCGCGATTCGATACCGATGACGGCGATGATCAGCAGCGGATCGAGATGCAATTGCCGACCAGCGGACTGGGCCGTCACAAAAATCGGTTCGAGCGCTTCGGAAGAAACGCGATAACGCCGGGAAACGTAGTCCATCGCCCCGCGCATGCGGGCACTGAGCGCCTCGGAAGCGACGTCGACGTCCGGTTCTTCATCGAATGCCGCCTCGGCAGAAATCGGCAGCAGGGACTTCAAGCCGCCGAGCATGGTGGGATTGCCGCTTTGGACACCGACCAGTGCCAGCACGAAAAACACGCCGGCCAACATCAGGAATTTCTGGAACATGGAAGACGCCGCGGCGGATAGCCGCAACATCGAGGAAGGGAAAACTGTTGAGGTAAACATGCGACCTCCTTCACTGTTGCCACTGCCGAAAAAACTTCCACGACAGCGAACGGTTACAGGGGGTACGACATCGGCCAGGCCCGGGAAAGCGGGTTCGCTGGATACCGCAGCCAGGTGATCTGATTGCCACGGAAACCGATGCTGCACCGCAGCATTGATTCCACTATATTGATTTATATAGTTATTGTCAATCCGCCGCCTTGCGCACCGGGTATTTTGTGTTGCATCGCCGCAACAAAATCGGCTGAATCAGCGCCCGCCAGCCAGCGGTTTCCATGGTCGTGGCGTCGCCTAAGCGGCCTTGATCCGGTCGGCGAAAACCTTGCGCAGTTTCTGCGCCTTGGGTGCCACCACGGCGACGCAGTAGCCTTGCTCCGGATTGCGCCGAAAATACTGGTGGTGATATTCCTCGGCCACGAAAAAAGTCGAGGCCGGGCTTACTTCGGTGACGATGGGCGAGCCCCAGATGCCCTCGCCATTGAGGCGGCCGATCATCGCCTCGGCGACGGCCTGCTGGCCGGCATCATGGAAGAAGACGGCCGAGCGGTACTGGGTGCCGACATCATGCCCCTGGCGGTTCGGCGTCGTCGGATCGTGGATCGTGAAGAAGGCCGCGAGCAGCGTCTCGAAGTCGATTTTCGCCGGATCGAAGGCAATCTGCACGACTTCGGCGTGGCCGGTATGGCCCCGGCACACGGCGTCGTAGCTCGGTTGCGGATCGCTGCCGCCCATGTAGCCCGGCAACACCGAGAGCACGCCGTCGAGTTGCTCGAATGCCGCTTCCAGGCACCAGAAACAGCCACCGGCCAGGGTGGCAAGGGCTTGCGTCATCGGACCGTTCCTTTTGTTGAAAGACAGGCATCCGATTGCGCAAACGCGCTTTTGTTCCCGCCTTTCACGGTGAGCAGCGGCGCACCTCGCCGCACCGGCCGTCCACCTCGACCTCATCGCCGTCGCGCAGCATCGCCATGATGCCGGGCAGATTGACGACGGCCGGCAGGGCGAATTCGCGGGCGACGATGGCGCCATGCGACATGTAGCCGCCGGTCTCGACGACCAGGCCGGCCGCTTGCAGGAATAGCGGCGTCCAGCCGGGATCGGTGGACGGGGCGACGAGGATTTCGCCAGGCAACAGCGCCTCCCTTTCGGCAGGATGGCGCAACACCCGAACCCGCCCCCGCGCCAGGCCGGTACCGGTGGCCACGCCGCGCCAGACCGTGCCCTCGCCCGCTTCGTGCGCGGCTGGCCTGGCCGGCGCTTGCGGGCTGCCGACGGCATCGACCAGCAGATACTCCGGCGCCTCTTCCTGCTCCCATGCCTTGAAGATCGCTTCGCGTTCGAGCACCCGGGCGAGCATGCCGGCCGGCGGCAGATCCCCGGCCAGCACCCGGAAGGCTTCGCTGGGCATGCCCAGGAAGCAATCCTCAACCTGCCGCAAGGCGCCCTGTTCGACGCCCAGTTGCGCCGCCGCCAGGATCGTCCGCCGCGCCGCATCGAGGCTGGCGACGATGGCGCTGCGCGCTGCTTCGCGCTGGTTGCACTCCTGGTTCGCCGCCTTGATCATCTGGCGCAGCAGCAGGCGCCGCCACAAGGGCAGGCGGGTCGCCACTTTCGCCCAGGCCTGCTGCCGGGCGGCTTGCTGGCGCTGGCGCAGCGCGCCTTCGTCGACATCGGCCAGCGCGGCGATCTGGGCGAGCAGCAGCGCCGGCTGCTCGCGCAGGCGCGGGCTGCGGTAGTAGGTTTCATAGTGGCCACGGTGGCCGTACTTCTCCAGAAATTCGGCGAAGGCTTTTTGAAATTTCGGGCTTTTTTCCGGCTTACCGTAGCATTCCGGGCTTTTCGCCAGGCCGGCCAGAGCCAGCAAGGCGTAACCCTGTTGCGCCGTCACGCTCGGTTCGCCACCGGCCAGCAGGGCGGCGAGCAGGGCCTCGCCTTCGCCGGGAAAGGCCTGGTTCAGCATCGGCACCAACAAGGACAAGGTGCTGCCGCCCGAACCCTGCAGAAAATGCATCTCGACCTCGGCGCCCGCGGCCAGCGCCTGCTGACGCAACAGCCGGTGCAAACCCGCAGCGTCGGTCGGCAAGACGGCCTGCTGCGCCTGCCGGGCCGCGGCATGAACCCGCCCCACTGCGGCCATGCCGCGCCGACGCTGGCCCGGCGCCAGCACCAGGTAGCGCAGCATGCGCCCGAGGCGAAGCAGGCGCTGGCGCCAGGAGATCGGCGGCACGGCAATGGCCGGCTGATGGCCGCCCATCAGGGCATTGAACTGACCGGGCGGCAAACCGATGGCATCCCACGCCTCCCACTGCAGAATCGAGGCTTCCAGATAGAGCCGGCCATGAAACAGCCCGGCCCGCTGGACGCCAGGCAACAAGGGATAACCGCACAATTTCCAGCCCTGTTCCAGCAGGCTGTTGACGCCCCAGCGTGAAAACCCCCAGTCGCAGGGCGACAGCGGCTCGGGCATCACTTCGCAGGTGTTGCCGCGCGTCCAGATCACCGGCTGGCCGCGCAGGGCCTCGTAGCTGCGGTAGGGCCGGGCGGTCACCGGCCGCGCCTGGGTCACCCAGAAACGCTGGCCGTCCCAGGCCCATTCGAGATCGTAGAAGGGTGAAACGAAATCCAGCGCGATGGCCGCGTCGTAGAGCAGGTTGGCCAGTTGCTCGGCCTCTCCGGTCGCCAAAACAAATGCCGCCGCCCGTTCCGGCGAAACCGCCTGGCTCGCCGTCCCGCCTGCGGCCAGCGCCACGCTGATCGTTTTCTTGCTGCCGGCCCGACGTTCGAGCAAATGCCATTCGCTGGCCGCATTTTCGACAAAAACATACTCGTCGCCGGCTGCCTGCCCGGCCACCAGCGATTCGCCCAGCCCCCACTGGGCATGCACGACCAGCCGGTCGAAGCGGCCGTTCAGCGGATCGCAGGTAAAGGCGATGCCCGAGGCCTGTGCGGCGACCATCGGCATCACGATGACCGCCATCGCCGGCGCTTCGGGCAGCCCCAGTTTTTGCCGGTAGGCCGCCGCCGTCGGCGTATCGAGCGAGGCCCAGACGGCCGCAATCGCCGCCGCCAGCTGCTCGCCGCCCAGCACATTGAGGCAGGAGCGGTAGATGCCGGCAAAGGAGGCCTTGCTGCCATCCTCGCCGACCGCCGACGAGCGCACGGCCAGCGCCAGGCCCTGCCAGCCGCGGCGTTCGATGGCCGCCTCGAGCGCCGCCAGCAGCTCGGCCGGCACGCCGGCCTGGCGCTGCCGGCTGCACGCAGCCGGGATCACCAGAAATTCCGGCACCGGCACACCGAAGCGGCGCAGGCGGGCGAGCTGCCATGCTTTGCCGCCCACGGCCCCGGACTCGCCTTCCAACAGGCGATCATCGTCGAGCAGCCCGCCTTCGGCGCTCACGGTCGGTACTCCAGGCCGCCCAAAAAGACCGCCAACATGCGCTCCATTTCCGCCGCCAGCGATTCGGCCGCCCCGCTCAGCCAACGCATCAGCGCCGCCAGGTAAAGAAATTCCAGATAAACCGCCAGCGCCGCCGGCTCGATATCGCGACGAAAAGCACCGGCCGCCTGGCCATCGGCAATCAGGCTGGCAAATATCGGCTCCAGGCCGCTGCGTTCAGGGGCAGGACCGGCGCGCCGCGGTTCGCTCAGGCGAAACTGCAAATAGGCCGGCAAGTAGCGCCGGTTGCGCTCGGACCAGGCCGCCGAGGCCGCCATGAATCGCCGTAGCCGCGCCGGGCCGGGCGGCTCGGCGAGCAGGATGCGCCACCCCTCGGCCTCGCCCTCGCGCAGTTCGCGGTGAAAACGATGCCGCAACAGCGCCTCCTTGACCGGGAAATGCTTGTACAGCGTGCCTTTGGCGACATCGGCCACCAGGGCGATACGCTCCATCGTCACCTGCTCGTAGCCCTCCGCTTCGAACAAATTCCAAGCCGTGTCGGCCAGATGATCAAGCTGCTGCAGGCGTTTGCGCTCGCGGCGGCCGGGTTCGGCGGAATCAAGGTCAGTCATGACGCGCTCCAGGTAGGGACGAGGGAAAAAGGCCAGCCAACAAAAATAATCAACGACGTAAATTATTATACGACGTTCAGTATTTATCAAGCATCGCCACCGGCCATCACCGTGACCCCCAAAAGCAAGTAAAATCGAGCGTTTCGAATCAAGACCGAGTGCATCCGATGAGCACCAGCAAGAAACCCTCCTTCCAGGAAATCATCCTGCGTCTGCAGCAATACTGGAGCGACAAGGGCTGCGCCCTGCTCCAGCCTTACGACATGGAAGTCGGCGCCGGCACCAGCCACACCGCCACCTTCCTGCGCGCCATCGGCCCCGAGCCGTGGAAAGCCGCCTACGTGCAGCCCTCGCGCCGCCCCAAAGACGGCCGCTACGGCGAGAACCCGAACCGCATGCAGCACTACTACCAGTTCCAGGTGGTGCTGAAGCCGGCGCCGGACAACATTCTTGAGCTCTACCTCGGTTCGCTCGAAGCGCTCGGCTTCGACCTCAAGAAGAACGACGTCCGTTTCGTCGAGGACGACTGGGAAAACCCGACCCTGGGCGCCTGGGGCCTGGGTTGGGAAGTCTGGATGAATGGCATGGAAGTGACGCAATTCACCTACTTCCAGCAGGTCGGCGGCATCGACTGCAAGCCGATCACCGGCGAAATCACCTACGGCATCGAACGTCTGGCCATGTACCTGCAGGGCGTCGA
>CAIXSK010000122.1 GCA_903922075.1 uncultured beta proteobacterium
CATCACCGGCGACCGCGAGCAGTTGATCCAGGCCATCCTCAACATCATGCGCAACGCCGCGCAGGCCATGAAGGGCAGCGGCGAAATCATCACGCGCACGCGCGCCCTGCGCCAGGTGACACTCGCAAAAAAACGCTACCGGCTGGCACTGGAATTGCAAATCATCGACAACGGCCCGGGCATTCCGAGCGATATCCGCGACCGCATCTTCTATCCGCTGGTCTCGGGACGCGAGGGGGGAACGGGGCTCGGGCTTTCGCTAGCGCAGAGTTTCATCCAGCAACACCAGGGCAGCATCGAGGCGGAATCCGTGCCGGGGCGCACCTGCTTCATCCTGCGCCTGCCGCTGACACACACGAATAACGGGGAACACAAACCATGAATACCGTCTGGATCATCGACGACGACCGCTCGATCCGCTGGGTGCTCGAAAAGGCGCTCGGGCGCGAAGGTATCGCAAGCACCAGCTTCGGTTCCGCCGACGAAGCGCTCGCAACAGTCGGCGCTGGCGAGACGCCAAGCGTACTGGTTTCCGACATCCGCATGCCGGGCACTTCCGGTCTCGAACTGCTGAAACAGATCAAGCAGAGCCACCCCGACCTGCCGGTCATCATCATGACCGCCTATTCCGACCTGGAAAGCGCGGTGGCAGCATTTCAGGGCGGGGCCTTCGAATACCTGCCGAAGCCCTTCGACGTCGACCAGGCCGTTGAGTTGATCCGTCGTGCCATTGATGAGTCAATGCACCAAAGCGGTGCGTCTGAGGAGGAGGGGCTGGTTCCGGAGATCCTCGGGCAGGCGCCGGCCATGCAGGAGGTGTTTCGCGCCATCGGCCGTTTGGCGCTTTCGCACGCCACTGTTTTGATTACTGGCGAGTCGGGTTCCGGCAAGGAACTGGTCGCCCGTGCCCTGCACCGGCACAGCCCGCGGGCCGACAAGCCCTTCATCGCGATCAATACCGCGGCGATCCCGAAGGATCTGCTCGAATCCGAGTTGTTCGGCCACGAGCGTGGCGCCTTTACCGGCGCCCAGGCGCAGCGGCGCGGTCGTTTCGAGCAGGCCGAAGGCGGCACGCTGTTCCTCGACGAAATCGGCGATATGCCGTCCGAACTTCAGACCCGCCTGTTGCGTGTGTTGTCCGACGGGCATTTCTATCGCGTCGGCGGGCATTCGCCGATCAAGGCCAACGTCCGGGTCATCGCGGCGACGCACCAGAATCTCGAAACGCGGGTCAAGGATGGCCTGTTCCGCGAAGACCTGTTCCATCGCCTGAACGTCATCCGCATCCGGCTGCCGGCGCTGCGCGAAAGACGCGAGGATATCCCGCTGCTGACCCGGCACTTCCTGCAGAAGAGCGCCCGCGAACTGGGCGTGGAAACCAAGCGGCTGTCCGATTCGGCGCTGAAGTATTTGTCCGGGCTGGATTTCCAGGGCAACGTTCGTCAGCTGGAGAACCTTTGCCACTGGCTGACCGTGATGGCGCCGGGGCAGCAGGTCGAGGTCGGCGACCTGCCCGGCGAGTTGCGCGACGCGACGCCGGTAACGCTGGCCACTGACTGGGAAAGTGCGCTCGAAGGCGAGGTCGACCGCATGCTGGCGCGCGGCGTGCCGGATGTGCATGGCGTGCTGTCGCAGACCTTCGAACGCATCCTGATTTCGCGGGCGCTGGCGCATACCGGCGGTCGGCGGATCGAGGCGGCGCAGGCGCTGGGCATTGGCCGCAACACGATCACCCGCAAGATCGCCGAACTCGGCATCGATGGCGGCAAGGAGCATACGGCGGAGTAGAATCCGCCGCATGGCACTGATCGATCCCGTATTGCTCAAGCCCCGGCTGGGTCACCTGGCCGGGCGTTTCGACGTCGACGCAGTGGACGAATGCGATTCGACCAGCAGCGAATTGATGCGCCGGGCCGACCGGGGCGCGCCGGCCGGTACCGTGGTGGTTGCCGACCGGCAAAGCGCCGGCCGTGGCCGACGGGGGCGGACCTGGTTGTCGTCGCCCGAAGCCAGCCTGACCTTTTCCCTGCTCTGGCGCTTTCCCGGCCCCGCTTCCCGGTTGAGCGGCCTGTCGCTGGCCGTCGGCCTGGGACTGGCCCAGGCGCTGGAGGGGCTCGGGGTCTCGGGCGTGCGCCTCAAATGGCCGAACGATGTGCTGATCGAGTCGGAAGCAGGCTTTGCCAAGCTGGCCGGTATTTTGATCGAGCTGGCCAGCGACCGGCGGGGAACCCAGGCGATCATCGGCATCGGTATCAACCTCGACGCGCCGAGCGGTGATTTCGCGATGCCGGTGACCGGGATCAATCAGGCCTGTTCGCCATCGCCTGATCGCCACGTGGTGCTGGCCGCCATCCTCGCCAGTTTGGTCGGAATCCTGGAAAAGCTTACGGTCGAAGGCTTTTTTTGCCTGAAATCGGAATGGCAGCGCTACCACGCATGGCAGGGGGAGATGGTGCAGATTCTGGGCGATGGCGCGGCCCCCCTGATCGGACGCTGCCTGGGCGTCGATGACGACGGCGCCTTGCTGCTGGAAACCGGCGGCGGTATCGAGCGCATTCACTCGGGCGATGTCAGCCTGCGCCCGGCAGGAAGTGCGCTTGGGGTGCGCCCCGCATGATCGTCTGCATCGATAGCGGCAATACCCGCATCAAATGGGGCGTCCATGATGGCGCCCGCTGGCTGGCCCAGGGGGCGGTCGCCCATGCCGAAGTCGCTGATCTGGCGAAGCTGGCCGCCGACTGGCCGTTACCCGACAGGATCGTGCTGGCCAATGTCGCCGGGGCCGACGCCGGCGCCCGGATACGCGACAGTCTGGCCGGCTGGTCGGCGCCGTGGCTCGATCTGCGTCCCGAGCGTAGCCGTTGCGGGGTGAGCAATCTTTATCGAAATCCCGAAAAACTGGGCATAGACCGCTGGTGCGCCTTGATCGGGGCGCGGGCGATGGTCGGTTCGGCAGCCATCGTCGTCATGGCCGGAACGGCGACGACCATCGATACGCTCGATGCCGCAGGCGCCTTCATCGGCGGCATGATCCTGCCTGGCGTCGATCTGATGCGTCGCTCGCTGTCGTCCGAGACGGCGGCGCTGCCGCTTGCCGCCGGACACTACGCCGACTATCCGCGCTGTACCGACGACGCCATCGTGACCGGCATCGTCGAGGCGCAGGCCGGCGCCATCGAGCGAGCCTGGCGACGACTCGGCGAGGGCGACAAGGTGTGCCTCCTCTCCGGCGGCAATGCCGGGTTGCTGATCGAGTATCTGGGCATTCCCTGCCGTGAGATTCCCAACCTGCCGCTCGAAGGCATGGCCAGAATCGGCCTTGGCGCTTGAACAAACGCCGGCGAGCGGTGACAATCCGCTGTCATTGCGCCACCTCCGGGAGATTCCATGTTCGATCCGGTCATCAGCAGCCTGCCGGCCTTTGCCGGTTATTTCGCGACGGCGGTCGGCCTGCTCGCCGTCTTCGTCGTTCTCTATGTGTTCGTGACTCCGTACAGCGAACTGGCGCTGATCCGCGAGGGCAACACCGCGGCGGCGGTCAGCCTGGGCGGCGCCATCGTCGGCTATGCCCTGCCGATTGCCGTATCGGTCGCGGTCAGCCATAGCATCGCGGCGATGGTCGGCTGGGGCGTCGTCGCCTGCGTCGTGCA
>CAIXSK010000123.1 GCA_903922075.1 uncultured beta proteobacterium
AGCATCGAAAAGCTTTCCAACACCATCCTCAAGGATTTCGCGCTGACCAACAAGTTGCTGCGTCTGGTCAATTCGGCCTACTACCGGCCGGCCGGCGGCGGCTCGATCAGCACCGTGTCGCGGGCGGTCATCGTGCTCGGCTTCGAGGCGGTGCGCAATATCGCGATCACCGTGCTGCTCTTCGAGCATCTGCAGAACAAGGGCAACGTCAATCAGCTGAAGGAAGATTTCCTGCGCGCCAACCTGGCCGGCGTGCTGGCCAAGGATATCGGTGCCACGGCCAAGATGCGCGAACTGGAGCAGTCCTTCATCTGCGCCTTGTTCCACAGTCTGGGCCGCCTGCTGTCGCAATTCTATTTTCCCGAGGAGTCCGATGAAATCCGGCTCGTCATGGCGCAGAAGGAATGCACCGAGGAGGCTGCCGCCCTGCAGGTCCTGGGTATCTCCTTCGAAGAAATGGGCATCGCCATCGCTCGTCAGTGGGGTTTCCCGCCGCTGATCGTCGGTACCATGCGCCGCTTGCCGGCCGGACCGGTCAGGAGCCAGGTGCAGCAAGAGGATCGCTTGCGCGTGCTGTCCGCCTTCGCCAACGAATTGTGCGACGTGATCGCTCAGGCGACGCCCGAGGCGCGCGACCGGGAGTTGAAGAAGACCATGGCCCGCTTCGCCGAAGCCGTGTCGCTCGACCACAACAAAATCCATCAGACCGTGCAGCGGGCCGTCGAAGAGGTCGCCGATTTCGCCCGGGTCATTCACCTCAACATGCAGCAGACGACCTTCGGCAAGCAAATGCGCCAGTTTGTCAGGAATGGCGGTGTTGAAAATGCCGCCGATGCCGAAAACAGCACCGCTTTCGCCGATGCGACGGTGCTCGGCGAAAGCGGCCCGCCTGACACCGACGACGAGGCTCAACCGACGGTCGATGCCCAATCCATCCTGACCGCCGGGATCCAGGACATCAGCAATACGCTGGTCGAGGGTTTCAAGTTGAACGACATCCTGCGCATCATCCTTGAGACGATGTACCGGGCAATGGGCTTCAAGCGCGTGGTGCTGTGCATCCGCGATGCCAAGGCCGGCGTCATGCAGGGGCGCTTCGGCTTCGGGCCGGAGGCCAACGAGGTCGCCAAGGCCTTCCGTTTTCCGCTCAGCTTCACGCCGGACATCTTCCATGCCGCGACGTCGAAGGGCGTCGACCTGATGATCAGCGACATCGACGACGCCAAGATCGCCGGCCGGATACCGGACTGGTATCGCAAGGCCGTGCCGGCGCATTCCTTCGTACTGTTTCCGCTGAACATCAAGGGCAATCCGATTGCGCTGATCTATGCCGATCGCGACGAACCGGGCGGCATCGCGATTCCCGACAAGGAACTGCAACTGCTGCGCACCCTGCGCAACCAGGCCATACTGGCCATCAAGCAGGGTTCCTGAGCACCGCCGGGCGCACCAACGAAAATGCCCACCGAAGTGGGCATTTTTCATTTTCCGGCCTGCGGGCCTACCAGAGTTGCCACCAGGCCTTCTTGCGTTCCAGGCCTGCCGCGTAGTAGCGGCTTTCCGGGTAGTTCTTCTTCATCACGCGCTCGGTATCGTCGCGCAGATCGGTCATGCCCAGCTTGTCGTAGGCGGTGAGCAGAACGTACAGCGCCTCTTCGATGACCGGCGTGTTCGGATAGGTCTTGATCGCGAACTGGGCGCGGTTGGCGGCAGCGACATAGGCGCCGCGCTTGAGGTAGTAACGGGCGACGTGCACTTCCAGCGAGGCCAGGGCGTGCACCAGGTAGGTCATGCGTTGCCGGGCTTCCGGCGCGTATTTGCTGTTCGGGAAGCGGGTGACCAGTTCCTTGAAGGTGTCGAAGGCTTCGCGCGCCGCCTTGGGGTCGCGCTCGGTTGGGTCCTGGGTGCTGATGTAGCCGACGTAGCCGAGATCTTCGTTGAAGTTGATCAGACCCTTCAGGTAATAAACGTAATCGACCGCCGGGTGGCTGGGGTGCAGCTTGATGAAGCGGTCGCAGGCGGCAAGTGCCGAACCCGGCTCGCCGGCCTTCCAGTAGACGTAGCCCAGTTCAAGCTGCGCCTGCTGGGCGTAGCGGCCGTAGGGATAGCGGGATTCCAGCTTTTCCAGGTATTTGGCCGCCTTGTCCCAGGTGCCGTCGGCCTGGGCGTCCTTGGCTTCGCTGTACAGCTTGCCAGCCGACCAGCCGATGGTCAGGTCGGTTGGATCGGTGACGCTGCCGCAGCCGGCAATGAATGCGGCAACGAAAACGGCGGCCAGCAGACGGAACAGGGCAGAGAATGACTGGAATGCGGGTAAACTTCGCATCATGAACGATGATCCTATTGAAGATGGCGGCGATTATAGCCGAACTGAACCGGTCCGCCTGACCGTTCCCGAAGCTTGTTCGGGCCGTCGGCTCGACCAGGTGCTGGCCGAATTGTTGCCCGAGCATTCCCG
>CAIXSK010000124.1 GCA_903922075.1 uncultured beta proteobacterium
CCAGCGCGTCATCCAGCCATGGCTCGATCATTAAATCCGGGTGATTGGCTTCCCCTTCAATTAAGCCAAGATCGATTTCGTAATGAAGCAGTTGCTGGACAATGCTTTCAGTGTTTGCGACGTGCAACTGAACTTTTGAACTGGGATTGTTTTGCAGGTAATTGGCTACGATCAGCGTTGCCAGATAATTGCCGATGGTTAGCGTTGCGCCTACAGCCAGCGGGCCAAGGCTGCCACCGGACAGATAACTTTCGATATCGGCAGCGCGTGCCAGCATATCTTCAGCCTGGGGCAACAGACCGCGGCCGGTACTGTTCAGGCGCAGGGATTTACCAATTCGATCGAACAGCGGGCAATCGAATTGCCGCTCCAGCTCAACCAGCGCACTACTGGCGGCAGATTGCGACATGGAAAGTATTCCGGCGGCCCGCGTGACATTTTCATGGCGGGCGATGGCAGCAAAGACCTCAATTTGGCGCAGGGTAATATGCATATTTGTAAAATCGATAATCGATATGCAAATTATCCGCTTATATCTGTAAGTATGATAGGGCTATCCTGCAGCTTGTATTCAAACATCACGAGATTTTTTGCCATGAGCGCACTTGCCACCCAAGAAGTTATTTCGGTCCATCACTGGAATGACAGCCTGTTTTCATTTCGCACAACCCGCGATCCGGGATTGCGTTTTATCAATGGTCAGTTTGTAATGATCGGCCTTGAGGTTGAAGGCAAGCCGCTGACCCGTGCCTACAGCATTGCCAGCGCCAACCATGAAGAATATCTGGAGTTTTTCAGCATCAAAGTAGCAGATGGTCCGCTGACATCACGCTTGCAGCATCTCCAGCCGGGTGATCCGATCATCGTCAGCAAAAAACCAACTGGCACTTTGGTGGTGCATGATTTGAAACCGGGCAAGCGCTTGTTCCTTTTCGCCACCGGGACTGGTCTGGCACCGTTCATGAGCCTGATCCATGATCCCGATGTCTATGAGAAATTTGAAAAAATCATCCTCATTCACGGCGTGCGGTGGACCAGCGAACTGGCCTATCACGACTACATCGAGCAGGAATTGACCAATCATGAATTTTTCGGCGACTTATCGCGCGAAAAGCTGATCTATTACCCGACTGTCACCCGTGAAAATTTCCGCAATGAAGGCCGGTTGACTGATCTGATTGAATCGGGACAACTGTTTGCTGATATCCAGCAGCCACCGCTCGACCCGGCAACCGACCGGGCAATGATTTGCGGAAGCCCGGCTATGCTGACTGATACGGCAGCCATGCTTGATGCACGGGGTTTCAAGGTGGCGCGGCATCACACCGGGGAGCTGGGTGACTACGTCATCGAGCGGGCGTTTGTTGAAAAATAATTCGATGTTGTAAATTAAAAAACCCGTTAAATCAATGATTTAACGGGTTTTAATGTTGGCGGAGTGGACGGGACTCGAACCCGCGACCCCCGGCGTGACAGGCCGGTATTCTAACCAACTGAACTACCACTCCAGTACTACAAAACTGCTACTGCCAAATTCTTGGCGTCCCCACGGGGATTCGAACCCCGGTTACCGCCGTGAAAGGGCGGTGTCCTAGGCCTCTAGACGATGGGGACCCGGACTTTCTTCTTTCGCACTTTGGTGGAGGTAAGCGGGATCGAACCGCTGACCTCTTGCATGCCATGCAAGCGCTCTCCCAGCTGAGCTATACCCCCGCCGCGAAAGAAGGCCGCATTATAGGGACCTCTCTGGTCCTTGTAAAGGGCCTTTCGCGATTTTTTAGAGATACGGCGCCAGGGCTGTAGCCACCTTGTCGCGGCCGATCAGCGCGATCACCGCGTCGACGGCTGGCGTCTGCGCCTGGCCAGTCAGGATGACGCGCAGCGGCATCGCCAGCTTGGGCATCTTCAGGCCATGTTTGGTCACTGTTTCCTTGATCAGCGCGTTGATCGCCGGGACCTCCCAGGCAACGCTGGCGATGCCGGCCGCAAACTCGGCCAGTGCCGGGCGTGCTTCGTCCGAAAGATGCTGGGCGAGCAGTTCCGGGTTGGGGGCGACGTGGGTGTAGAAGACTTCCACGGCATCGGCCAGCACGTTCAGCGTATTGCTGCGGTCGACATACAAAACGGCGGCCTTTTCCAGATCCGGGCCGGCGCTGGTGTCGATGCCGCGGACGGTCAACCGGGCCTGGACCTTGGCGGCCAGTTCGGCCGGCGGCAGTTGCTTCATGTAATGCTGGTTCAGCCAGAGCAGTTTTTCGGTATTGAACTGGGCGGCCGAGGCGGTGATGTGGTCGAGGTCGAACCATTCGACAAACTGTGCTCGCGAGAACACCTCGTCGTCGCCATGCGACCAGCCGAGACGAGCCAGATAGTTGATCACGGCTTCGGTCAGGAAGCCGTCCTCGTCGTACTGCATGACCGATACCGCGCCGTGGCGCTTCGAGAGCTTGGCGCCATCGTCGCCGAGAATCATCGACAGGTGGGCGTAGACCGGCACCTCGGCGCCCAGCGCCTGGAGGATGTTGATCTGGCGCGGCGTATTGTTGACGTGGTCGTCGCCGCGGATGACGTGGGTAATGCCCATGTCCCAGTCGTCAACGACGACGCAGAAATTGTAGGTCGGCGTGCCGTCGGGGCGGGCGATGATCAGGTCGTCCAGTTCCGTGTTGGCGAATTCGACGCGGCCCTTGACCTGGTCGTCCCAGGCGACGACGCCGTCTTTCGGGTTCTTGAAGCGGATCACCGGCTCGACGCCGGCCGGCGGCGTCGGCAGCGTCTTGCCGGCCTCGGGGCGCCAGCGGCCGTCGTAGCGCGGCTTTTCCTTCTTCGCTTCCTGCTCGGCGCGCAGGGCGTCGAGTTCTTCCTTGCTGGTGTAGCAGTAATAGGCGGTACCGGCCGCCAGCATCTGCTGGATGACTTCCTTGTAGCGGTCCATCCGCTGCATCTGATAGAACGGGCCTTCGTCGTGCGTCAGTTCCAGCCAGTTCATGCCGTCGATGATCGCCTGCACCGCCTCCGGTGTCGAGCGCGCGACGTCGGTATCCTCGATGCGCAGAACGAAAGTGCCGCCATGGCGGCGGGCATAGGCCCACGAGAACAGCGCGGTGCGGGCGCCGCCGATATGGAGGAAGCCGGTGGGGCTGGGAGCGAAGCGGGTACGGACAGGTTTCATGGAATGCGGTATCTGGTCGGAAACAAAGGCTGCTATTCTAGCCGACCAGCGTTTGACCAGCTGCCCCACTTGTGGTTAAATGCGCGCCTCTCTGCCGGGTGCTTTCGCGTCCTGCACGAGTGTCACCGGTTTCCGGTGGCACGGTTGATCCCCAGGTTTGCGAGCGTAGCTCAGGGGTAGAGCATCGCCTTCACACGGCGGGGGTCGGGGGTTCGAAACCCTCCGCTCGCACCAACGATCAACCCGGATTAAAACCCGCACGGCTTATGGCTTTGCGGGTTTTTTGCGTTTGCGCCCAGAGAATTCCTTGCGTGGGCCGGTAATTCGCAGTTTTTGCCATTTTTTCGCGGTGACCGTAGCAAATGGATACTTCTGGAATTTTCTGGTGAATGTTGTAGAGTTAAGTCATGAACATTAGTTGTCAGGGAGCAGGATATGGCTATTCAATCAGTGACTTCCAGCGTCAGTGCCTACACCAGCAGCGCTCAGTCCAGTCAGGCGCAGCAAGCGCAACAGGCAGAGAAGCCTGAGCAACGCCCTGAGGAGCGCGTCGACCGCAAGGAAGAGTCTCCCCCCCGGCCGGTCGTCAATGCCGAGGGGCAGCAGACCGGAACGACGATCAGCGTCACTGCCTGATTTCGTCGCGATGACCAGACTGGGGCAGCCAGGATGCCGTTAGGATCATCAGCCAGCGCGCAAGCCGGGGGTAGTGCCTTGTGGGCACAGCTCCAGCAGCAACTGGCCTCGCGCAATGCCGACCAGGCCGAGCAGCGTGCCAGTGCCTTGCGCGAGAGGGCGCGTGTTGCCCAGTCGGTGGCCGATCAGGCGCAGGAGAGTGCCCGTTCCCTGAAGGTCGAGTCGGATCAGGCTCAGGGCCAGGCTGGCGAAGCCAGGCGCGGTGTGGCCCAAATGAGTTCCTTGGGCACGGTTCAGACACAGTTGAGCGATTTGCGCGAGCAGATCGGCAAGGTGTTGCAGTCGGATATTTCCGGCGCCGATACGGCAGCCACGCTGGCGCCGGTGGTCAATGCCTTCGGCCAGGAAACGGGAACGCTGGTCAACGTCACGGCCTGACTGACACCATGATTTTTGTTGCGATGGACGCCTGGGCGTCCTTTTTTATGCCTGCGCGATGGGGCGGCTTTGGTATCGTGAACGCCGTTCAAACCGACAACCGAGTCAAGGAGTGATGTGTGTTAGCCAACCACTGGTGTGCTTCCGTCGATGCCACCATTCAATTGCGAACCGGCTGCAATCCGCTGGAACAGCACGGGCCACAGGCGGTGATCGTCCATGCCGATGCCTGGGCGCCGATGGATGCCGTGGCGAATCCCCACGACATTCGGCAGGTGGTGGATTACGAAGTGATCTTTCTGGCCATTCGTGAGCTGGAGAAAAATCCCCATAGCGTCTGCCTCGAATCGAGCATTCTTGACGTAATGGATGCCATTTTCGGCATGAGTATCGTCACCTCGGCCTTTGTCTCGATGCACAAGCCCCATGTCTACAACGGTCAGGGTACGCCGGCCATTTCGCTGTCGCTGACGCGCGAGCAATGGGCAAAGACCGGGCGCTGATTTCGGCTATCGGGGCGGTGTCCAGCAATGGGGCCATCGGCCTCAATGGCTGGCTGCCCTGGGACATCCCCGAGGAGCTGGCTTATTTCGAGAAGACGGTGGCCGGTGCCGCGCTGGTCATCGGGCGGCTGACCTACGAGTCGATGGATGTCGTACCCGAGGATTCATTCGTCGTCAGCCGTCAGCCCGATCTGGCGATGCGCCCGGGATGCACCCGTGTGGCGACGGTCGAGGAGGGCTTGCAGCGGGCGCTGGCGACCGGTAAGCCGGTTTTCGTGATCGGTGGCGCGTCGCTTTATGCAGCGGCCTGGCCGTATTGCGATCGCTTCTATTTGACCCGGATCGAGCAGTCGTATGTTGGCGACAGCTTTTTCCCCGCGGAAATTCCGCTCGACGCTTGGACGATTTTCGATGAGTCGACCCGGCGCTTGTGCGAAAGAGGCAGCGGGCGGGAGGTGGTTTGCCGTTTCATGCAGTATGCCCAGGCCAATCCGCGGCCATTGCCAGAGACCGTTTGCATTTAAATGCCCGCTTGCGCAGAATGGTCATTCAAGCGCACCGACTGCACACAACAAGACATGGAAAATTCGCCGGATCAGAGCGTCCGCAAGGGGCATCAGCTATGGATCGCCCTGATTCCGCTCGTGGTCGGCGGCTTCATTCTGCTGTTCTACGTGCTGTGGTCGGCCTATCGGGATGTCTGGGCCGAGGCGAGACCCTTCGCCAATAGCCAGTCCGGTTTGCTGGAAGCGCGCTTCGACGCCACCTTGCGACGCATCGACGCGACGCTGGAAGAGCTGGCCGAACGTCTGCCGAAAGAGGCGTTGGCGGCCGGTGCCAGAACGCGTTTCCGGGCGGAGATCGAAAAGGACCTGGAGCGCCAGCAGCGCGCCTTCCCCGAGGTGGCCGGCTTTCGTGTGGTCGATGCGGCCGGCCGGGTGTTATATCTCTCCGGGGGCGGAGCGTACGTCGATCTGGCGGATCGCCCTTATTTCCAGGCGGTGCGGCAAGGCGGCAAGGAGCTGCATTTCTCCGAGGTCGTGACGTCGCGGATCACCGGACGGCCGTCGATCGCTGCGGCGCGGGCAGTCTGGTCGAATGACGGGCGCTTCATCGGGATGGTCAGCGCGGCGGTCGAACTGGCTTACTTTGAGCAGCTGTTCGAAGCGGTTCGCCTTGGGCGTTCGGGGGCGCTGGCCATCCGGCGCAGCGATACCCATGCGCTGGTCGTCCGGTGGCCGGCGGCGGCAGCCGAAATCAATCGCCCCCTCGGTCCGCAGCACCCGGTCTATCAGCGCATCGTCGCTGGAGAAAAGCTTGGGGTGCTGGAGTTTGCGGCCCAGGCTGACGGCGTGATGCGTCTTTACGGCTATCGCGTTCTCGAGAACTACCCGTTCTATGTGCTGGCCGGATTTTCCGAGACCGATGCCATGGCCTTCTGGCGCCAGCGTGCGCTGGTTGTCGGCGGCCTGGGGACGGCGTTGCTGGCCGCCATGCTTTACGTGCTGTTTGTTCTGTTCCGGTCGCAGCGGCGGGAGCAGGCGGCAAACGAGCGTCTGCGGCGTCATCGGGACCAGTTGAAGGCGGCGCAGCGGATTGCGGGGCTGGGGAGTTGGGAGATCGATCTGCCGACGATGTATGTCGCCGGCTCCGAGGAGTTGTTCAATATTTTCGAGGTGACTTTTCCGGCCGATGGTCGTGCGCATTACCAGGATTTTCTTGCCCGGGTTCATCCCGATGATCGGGCTGCTGTCGATGCGGCACTGAATGAATCGATCAACGAGCGGCATCCGGTGTCGATCAGGCATCGCCTGCTGCTGCCGGATGGCAGGATCAAATACATCCTGGATTGTTGCGAAGCTGAGTTTGATGCGGATGGCAATCCGTTGCGGGCGATCGGCACGGCCCAGGACATGACGGCGCAGCAGAAGATGGAGGCGCAGATGCATCTGCTGGCCAGCGCCGTCCAGTACAGCGGCGAGGCGATTCTGATCACCGACGCCGACAACAAGATCATCACCGTGAATCCGGCGTTTACCAGCCTGACCGGCTACAGCGCCGAGGAATCGATCGGGCGTAATCCCGGGTTCCTGTCGGCCGGCCGGACGACCCCGGAAGAGTACGAGTGGATGTGGAATGACATCAACGAGCGCGGCTTCTGGCAGGGCGAGATCTGGGACCGGCGCAAGGATGGCGGGGTCTATCCGAAGTGGATGTCGATTTCGCTGATCCGCGACGACGAGGGCAATGTCCGCTACCACGTCGCGCACTTTACCGATGTGTCGTCCGAGCGGGCGGCGGAAGAACGGCTGCACCACATCGCCCACCACGACATGCTGACCGGCCTGCTCAATCGCTTCAGCCTGAAGGAGCGGCTCGACCAGGCGCTGTCCGTGGCCCGGCGCGAAGGGACGCGGATTGCGCTGATGTTCATCGACCTCGATCGCTTCAAGGTGATCAACGATACGCTCGGGCACCATGTCGGCGATCTGCTGCTGATCGAGGTGGCGCGGCGCCTGCGCGAAACGGTGCGCGACAGCGATGTGGTGGCTCGCCTGGGCGGCGACGAGTTTGTGGTCATGCTGTCCAGGGTCGAGCACGGCAGCACCGTGGCGCTGGTGGCCGAAAAGCTCGTGAACAGCGTCGGCCGCTCGTGCCAGATCAGCGGCCACGATCTCTACACGACGCCCAGTATCGGGATCGCGATGTTCCCCACGGATGGCGACGATGGCGAGATCCTGATGAAGAACGCCGATGCCGCGATGTATCACGCCAAGATGGAAGGGCGGAACAATTTTCAGTTCTTCGACGCCAAGATGAACGATGCCGCCGTCGAACGCCTGCGCACGGAACACGATTTGCGTCTGGCGCTGGTGCGCAACGAGTTCTGCCTGCATTTCCAGCCGGTGATCAACATGAGCACCGGTCGGGTCTCCGGACTCGAGGCGCTGGTTCGCTGGCAGCATCCGGAGAAAGGCTTGCTGCCGCCGTCGCGCTTCATCGGCGTGGCTGAGGAAACCGGCTTGATCCAGCCGCTCGGCGAGTGGGTGTTCTGGGCTGCCTGTCGGCAATTGCTTGCCTTCACCCAGGCCGGCATTTCCGGGGTCATGATGGGCATCAATATCTCGGCCATCCAGATGCGCAACGGCAACTTGCCGAAATTGCTGACCCAGGCCGTTGAAACCCTGGGTCTGAGTCCGACCGACCTGGTGTTCGAAATCACCGAGTCGGTCGCCATGGAGCAGCCGGCGGAGACCGTGCGTGTGCTCGATATCCTGCATGGCATGGGGGTCAGCGTGGCCATCGACGATTTTGGCACTGGCTATTCGTCGCTCAGTTACCTGCGCATGTTCCCGATCCACCACCTCAAGCTCGATCGCAGCTTTGTCGAGGAAATCGGCCAGGATACCGACGGTTCGGTGATCTGCGATGCGACGATCGGCCTCGCCCACAATCTCGGGCTGACCGTCGTGGCCGAAGGCGTCGAGACCGAAGCGCAGCTCGATTACTTGCGCAGTCGCGGCTGCGACCTGGTGCAGGGCTACCTGTTCAGCCGGCCGATTCCGGCCGCCGAAGCCGAAGCCTTCATTCGCGCCCGCAATTCATGAAATAAAAATAATTCTTGATTGTGGCCTGAATTTTTCCTATGATTTAAACGAACGTATGAATTATAGGAGGGGCCATCATGGAAGCTCGTGCACTTGAGACCGGGGAACGCATTCTGGATGCTGCCGAGCGCCTGTTCATGGCACACGGTTACGAAGGCACCTCGATGCGCCAGATCACCGGCGAAGCCGGGGTCAATCTGGCCGCGGTCAATTACCACTTCGGTTCCAAGGAATCGCTGATGCAGGAAGTCTTCCGGCGTCGGCTGGACTGGCTGAACGAGGAACGCATGCGCGTCCTCAACGAACTGGAGCGCGAGGCCAACGGGGAGCCGCTCAAGCCGTCGGTCATCGTCGATGCCTTCTTCGGCACCCTGTTGCGCATGGCCGGCGACGAGAAGCGGGGCGGTATGACCTTCCTGCGCCTGCTCGGGCGGACGCTGACCGAGCCTTCCGAATTCATCCGCGCCTTTCTGGCGCATGAGTACAAGACGGTCATGGATCGCTACAAGGAGGCGCTGTTCAAGGCGCTGCCCGAGGTGCCCAAGGCCGAGATCGTCTGGCGCTTCCACTTCATGCTCGGGGCGACCTCCTACGCCATCGCCGGGACCGACGCCCTGCGTCTGGTCACCGACTGGCAGATCGAGGAAGAGGACTCGACCGACCGCCTGGACCGTCTGGTGCCGCGCCTGATGTCCTTCCTGATCGGCGGTTTGCGCGCGCCGCTGCCGCAATTCGAGAATGCTACGGTCGAGCATTAAAAACGGCCAAAACCAAAAAACCAAATCTGGAGACAACCCGCATGTTTGAAAGCTTCATCGTCCCGCTGGGGCTGGCCGCCCTGGCGGCCCTGGTCGTTTTGATCGTGGTCCGGCCGCTGCGCCGGGCGATCGTCACCCGGCCCATTTTTTCCACCTACCGCAAGGTGCTGCCGCAGATGTCGGACACCGAGCGCGATGCGCTCGAAGCCGGCACCGTCTGGTGGGAAGGCGAACTGTTTCGCGGTGCGCCGGACTGGCAAAAGCTGCACGCCTACCCGGTGCCCAAGCTGACGCCGGAGGAGCAGTCCTTCCTCGACAAGGAATGCGCCGAAGCCTGCCGCCTGGTCGACGACTGGCAGGTGACGCACGAGCTCTACGACCTGCCGGCCGAGGCTTGGCGCTACATCAAGGACAAGGGCTTCCTCGGCATGATCATCCCGAAGAAGTACGGCGGCCTGGAATTCTCGGCCTATGCCCATTCGCAGGTGGTGACCAAGCTGTCGACGCGATCAAGCGCCTTGTCGGTGTCGGTGATGGTCCCCAACTCGCTCGGCCCGGCCGAACTGCTGCTGCACTACGGCACCGAGGCGCAGAAGAACCATTACCTGCCGCGCCTGGCCAAGGGCATCGAGGTGCCGGCCTTCGCGCTGACCAGCCCGTGGGCCGGTTCCGATGCGGCGTCGATTCC